>JBDSGY010000491.1:0-6010 GCA_039918755.1 Steroidobacteraceae bacterium | reverse complement strand
GGCGCCATGCTGCGGTTGCAGCAGCCCCGCGGCCGTTCTTCCGCTGCCCGCACAGTGCGGCGCGTCACAGCCCCTCGGGGCCGACCGGGATTCCGTGGTCGACTGGAACCGGCGCCCTCTGGTGGGCGTGGCCGGGACGCCGGATCGCTCTTCACCGTGGAACGGGACATGACCTTGCATCAATGAGCGCGGATGAAGATGCACAGAATCTGGTAAGGAAAACCTGCACTCCGATACAGTACCTGTAAGGGAATGGACTGCAGGTGATGCGCGTGAAGAGTGGAACTCTGGCCTCGCGGCTTATGGCAGCGGGCATCGCGCTGCTGATTGTTGGTTGCAACAGCGCAGCGCAGCAGGAAGATACGAAGGCCGCTGCCGAAGCCGCCAGGTCTGCACCACTGCTGCTCGCGGTTGAAGACACGCTCACGGTGAGCCACAAGACGCTCGCGTCCGGCCCGACCATCACCGGGTCAATCCGGCCCGAGAAGCGGGCGGACCTGCGCTCGGAAATCTCGGCCATCGTCCTGGCCGTACTGAAAGAGAATGGCGACCCGGTACGTCGCGGCCAGTTGCTCGTGCAACTCGATGACACGTCGATCCGGGACACCCTTGCTTCGGCCGGCACCGCGGCGCAGACGGCCGCGCAGGCCTATGACCAGGCGCAGCGGCAGTACGAGCGTCTGGTGAAGCTGCGTGAGGGTGGTCTGGTTTCGGTGCAGCAGTTGGAAGATGCGGAAGTCCGTCGCAACGCCGCACAGAGCGATCGCGATGCGGCCAGGAGCCGGCTCGTCGCGGCGCAGCAGCAACAGCAGCGCACCAGGGTGCGTGCACCTTTTGACGGCATCGTTAGCGATCGCCAGGTTTCGGCCGGCGATACCGCGCAGATCGGCAAGGAACTGCTCAAGGTGATTGATCCGGGCAGCCTGCGCTTCGAGGGGTTCATCTCCGCCGACAGCATCGGCGCAGTGCATCCGGGACAAACCGCATCGTTCCGCGTGCACGGCTTCAACGAACAGGAATTCCGTGGCACGATCACGCGCGTGAATCCCACGGCCAACGCCACCACGCGTCAGGTGGAGGTGCTGGTGAGCTTCGCCAGGGGACAGCAGCAGCCGGGCATCTCCGGGCTTTACGCGGAGGGACGCGTGGAGACCAGCCAGAAGGACGGCTTCGCCCTCCCCGCCAGCATGATCGTCCGCGACGGCGACAACGCGTTTGCATGGCTGGTCAAGGGTGGCAGATTGCAGAAGACGGCGCTCAAGCTTGGCGAGCGCGATCCGCGCAGTGGCGAGTTCCCCGTTGTTTTGGGTCTGGCCGAAGGCGATGCGGTGCTGCGCTATCCCAGCACCACCCTGCACGATGGACAGGCGGCCCAGCTGCCGGGGAAGTAGCCGATGTTCCTTTCCAACTTCAGCATCCGTCAGCCTGTCACGACGGTGGCCATCATCATCGTGTTGATGTGCCTGGGGTTGCTTGCGATCAAGAACCTGCGCGTGAACTCCATACCGGACGTGCAGGAGCCGGTGCTGGTGGTGAACATTCCCTATCCAGGCGCTTCACCCGAGGCGGTCGAGCGGGAAATCATCAACCGCGTCGAAAAACCGCTGCAGAGCATTCCGCAGGTGAGCGAAATCCGCTCGAATGCGTCGGAAGGCCGGGCGCAAATCATAGTCATCTTCAACTTCCACAAGAACATGGTGGAAGCGGCTGACGAGATCCGCAATGCCATCGCCACCGTGCGTTACAAGATGCCGCTGGAGATGCGGGAGCCGGTGCTGTTCCGCGCCGATCCGTCAGCAGAGCCTGTGATGCAGCTGTCGCTCGCCTCGGATACGCAGTCGCTGGCAGAAATATCACGCCTGGCCGAAGACCAGCTGGCAGACCGGTTCCGCGCCATCAACGGCGTGTCGTCGGTTGACGTGAACGGCTCACTGCGGCGCGAACTCTCGGTGCTGTTGCGCGCGCAGAAGCTGCGTGAATACAACATCTCGGTGGCCGAAGTCGTGAATGCCCTGCGCCGGCAGAACACCACGGCGCCGGTGGGCCGCGTGCAGGGCGAGCTCGACGAACAAAGCATCCGCCTGGTGGGACGCATCGAATCCCCACGCGAGTTCGAGAACATCGTGCTGCGTCGCCGTGGCGACGAAATGGTGCGCCTGGGCCAGGTGGCGGTTGTGCAGGACGGTTTCGCTGAGCAAGCTGGGTACAGCCTGCGCAACGGTCATCCAAACGTTGGCCTGTCCATCACGCGCTCGCGCGATGCCAGTACGGTGTCGGTGGCGAAAGACGTGCGCGCCATGCTGAAGGACATGCAGGGGACGCTGCCAGCTGGCACCACGCTAACGGTTACACAGGATGACGGCAAGACCTCCAGTGATCAGCTCAATAATGTGATCGAGGCGCTGATCCTCGGCGCCGGTCTCACCATCTTCGTGGTCTACGCCTTCCTGAATTCCTGGCGTTCCACGCTGATCACCGCCCTGTCGCTGCCCACTTCGGCCATTGCGGCCTTCATTGCCGTGTGGCTTGCCGGCTTCACGCTCAACTTCATGACGCTGCTGGGCCTGTCGCTCGCCATTGGCGTGCTGATCGACGACGCCATCGTGGTGCGTGAAAACATCGTGCGGCATCTGGAACGCGGTGAGGATCGCGTCACGGCAGCGCGCAATGGCACTGCCGAAATCGGACTGGCCGTGGCCGCCACGACGTTTTCAATCATGGCTGTGTTCGTGCCGGTGGCCTTCATGGGGGGTGTGGCAGGTGAGTGGTTCCGGCCATTCGCGGTGACCGTCGCCACGTCAGTGATGGTGAGCCTGTTCATCTCGTTCACGCTCGATCCCATGATGTCGGCCTACTGGGGCGACCCGCCGGGCTACGAGAAGGCGCAGCGCGGCCCCGTTGGCACCACGCTGACGCGCTTCAACCACTGGTTCGACCATCAGGCCACGCGCTACAGCCGCGTGATTGCCTGGGCACTGCACCACCGGATCTGGATGGCACTGATCGCGCTGGTGACGTTTGCCGGTGCCATTGGCCTGCAAAGCACGTTCGGCCGCACCGACTTCCTGCCCAAGACCGACGGCGAAATGATCGCCGTGCAGGTCAATGCACCGTCCAGTTCCAGTCTCGAGTACAAGCTGCGAAAGGTGGAGCGAGCTGCCGAACTTGCGCGTGAACTGCCGGAAACCAAAGCCACGAGCACCAATGTGAATTCAGGCGGCGGTCGCGTGTATGTCGACCTTGGTCCGAAGAGCGAGCGCCGGCGCAGCGCCAGCGAAGTGGCCGAGGCCATGCGCGCCAGACTCAAGCAGCTGGTCGGCTCCGAATACATCGTGCTCGACGACCTCAACAACGGCGCACAGAAACCGGTGCAGATCCAGTTCTACGGGCCGGATTCACGCCGCCTGATGGAGATCACCGCCGATTTCATGAAGGAACTTGAAAAGGTTCCCGGCGCAGTCGACGTGGGGTTATCGGAGCAGGAGCCGAAGGACGAACTGCGCATCGAGCTCGATCGCGGTCTCGCCAACCAGCTGGGCATCTCGGTGGACGATGCCGCGCAGGCGTTGCGCGTGGCATTCGCCGGCGTGGAAGTGGGCGACTGGGTCGACCCCACGGGTGAATCTCGCGATGTGGCCGTGCGCCTGCATCCTGATGACCGTGTCGATGCTTCGAACATCGAACGCCTGCCGGTGGCCGTGGGCGGCAGCAACTTGCTCGTGCCGCTGGAGCAGATCGCGAAGATCACAATGGACAAGGGTCCCGCCCGCATCCAGCACCTGGACGGCAAGCGCACCGTATCGGTGTCAGCGAACGTGCAGGGCCGGGGATCAGGCGAGGTCACCGCCGACGCCAAGAAGATCGCGGCGAAGATCGATTTCCCCACTGGCTTTGGCGTGTCACTGGGCGGCGCCTCCCAGGACCAGGAAGAAATCTTCAGTGAGATGATCTCGGCCCTGCTGATGGGCATCGCGGTGATGTACCTGGTGCTGGTGGTGCAGTTCAGCTCGTTCACGGCGCCGCTGCCTGTGATGATCTCGCTGCCACTGTCACTGATCGGCGTGGTGCTGGCGCTGCTGGCCACCGGGGGTTCGCTGAACCTGATGAGTCTGATCGGCGTCATTATGCTGATGGGCCTGGTAGCCAAGAACGCCATTCTGCTGCTCGACTGCACTCGCAAGGAGGAGGCACGCGGGATGGAGCGCGAACAGGCCTTGATGAACGCGGGGCGCCAGCGTCTTCGACCCATCCTGATGACCACATTCGCTCTGATTGCCGGCATGATGCCGGTGGCCATCGGCATGGGTGAAGGCGGCGAGTTCTATCGACCCATGGCGGTCGCCATCATCGGTGGCACCATCACCTCCACCTTCCTCACATTGCTGGTCGTTCCCACTTTTTACGACAGCATCGAACTGGCGCGCGATCGGGCGGTGGCGAAGTTCCGGCGGCGAGCCGAGCAGCGTGGTGCAGTGCTGGGCTTCTTGCTTACCTTTGGCGAGGCATTGCTCACGTTGCTGTTCATGCGATTCGTTTTCCGGCTGGTGAGCCGGGGCGGATCGCGCGCGGCTGCCGCGCATTAAGCCGCGCATTAAGCAGGGACTGCGATGGCCGAGTGGCGTCGCGGGTATGCGGGCAGTCGGCAGCGAGTGACGGCCCTTCGAGCCGCTCCGGCGTCATCTTCCCGGTGCGATGCTCAGCATATCGGCCGTGATACTGCCGTCGGCCTTTACCTGACCGAAGACTGTGACTCGTGTGCCGGCAGCAAGGTCGGATGCGGAAGCCACGTCGATGCGCGTGACGGGAGTGGTCGCCGGTACCATGACGGTCTGCTGGCCGCCCTTGTAGGTGACGGTCAGCAAGGTATTGCCTGCCGAATCAGTGCGCGGCGCGGCGTTCCCACTGGTCATCGTTGAAACGGCGCCATTCGTCATGGTGGCCACGGACCCGTTGGTCATCGTCGTGTTGGGTTGAGTCCAGGGATAGTGCCCTTCGCCGGTGCCGCGCAAGGCCTCTGCAAACACGTGCACTTCGGTGGCAACGAGCTTGCCGTCACGGGTTGCGGCAGTTGTGCCGATGAAATCACCGCCGTGCAGTTCACTGAGTTTGGCCGGCACCGTTTTCATGAAGCGAGTCTGCGGAGTCAAGGCAACGCTTGCTTGCGCCATGTCTGTGGTACGCAACTGCAGCGAGCCTCGTGTGACACTCAATACGGTTCCGTTTACCGGCGGAGACGAAGGCGCGGCGGCGGCGGCCACAATCGGGAGGATGCAGGCAGCCAGGACGGCAAGTCCGCCAGCAATGCCAGCAATGCCAGCAGAGCAGGTTCTGGTTCTGTTCATGGTTTCCATCCTATTTTTTTTCGCGAGGCTTCATGCTTATCAGCAACGCGCCGGGAATCCGGGGAATTTCCGGCTTCAGTGCAGGCTTTTCGACGGCGATGTGGCACGCATGGCAGGCACCCAGCGCCGTCCTGTATGCGGCCTCGAAGGCTTTCTTGTCTTGCCCGTCGATGGCGGCACGCAGTGGTACGAAGCCCGCGTCGTCAAGCGACTGCGCGAAAGGCGCAAGCGCGAGATCTGCGCCATTCGCAAGCTTGCGGACAGGCCGGATTCGAAGCGTCCAGGCAACCCGGCCGCGCGTTTCGTTAAGGTAGAAAGTCGCCAGCGGCCAGTTCCCTTCGCGTGCGGCGAACCAGAGGTTCGCGAACTGATGCTCGACGTCGACCATCGTATGGGCCTGTGTAGGCAGCAGCGTCTTGAGCAGGTCCACCTCGGCTTTCAAGGCTGCGAACTCCTCGCGCGTCGGAGGGGCGCTGGCATCGGCTGCGACGACGCTGGTGCCGAGAACGAACCCAGACAGCGCGAACGCGATCATTGCTGCTTTCATCCGCACGGTCCTTCTTCTCACTGTGAGGCATCCGCCCAAACGAAGAAGCCCACACGAGGTGGGCTTCTTCATATCGTATGGCGCGCTTGGAGAGATTCGAACTCCCGACCTTCTGGTTCGT
>JBDSGY010000490.1:0-6010 GCA_039918755.1 Steroidobacteraceae bacterium | reverse complement strand
TCGTTCCGGCCGCGCTTCCTGCTGGAAAGCGTGGAAGGCGGCGAGCGGCTGGCGCGGTATTCCTTCATCGGCTTCGGGGAAGGTCTGGAGGTAAGGCTGGATGCCCGCGCGCTGACCGTGGGCGCAGCAACCTATCCGGTGCCTGCGTCGAAAGACGAGTTGCTGCAGCGGCTGCGCCAGGCGCTGGCCGAGGCACCACGGCCGATGCCGGAGCTCCCCGGAATGCCGCTGGCCGGCGGGCTCGTCGGCTACACAGCGTATGACGTGGTGCGCTTCTTCGAGCGATTGCCGATGCGGCACACGCGGCGGCCGGAAGCGCCGGTGCTGCACTATGTGGCGCCGCAGTCGTTGCTGGTGTTCGATCACCTGACCCGAGGCATCGCGCTGCTGCATGCTGGCAGCGAGCCCGAAAGGCAGGCGTTGCGGCGTGAGGTCATCGCTGCACTGCGCGGCGGCATCGCGCTGCCGCGTGCGAATGGCACTTTCGGCGAACCGTCGGTTTCGCTCAGTCGTGATGAATACATTGCCGGCGTACGCCGCGCGCAGGAATACATCGCCGCGGGCGACGTGTACCAGCTGGTGCTGTCTTCGAAGTTCACGGGCCAGCACCAACTCGATCCCTTCCAGGTCTATCGCGCGCTGCGGCTCATCAATCCGTCGCCGTACATGTATTACTGCAAGCTGGGTGGCGTGACCGTGGTGGGTTCTTCGCCCGAAGCGCTGGTGAAACTGCACAACGGTCATGCGGAGCTGAGGCCCATTGCGGGAACGCTGCCGCGCATGAGCGATCCAGACGCGGATCTTGCCAACGAGCGCCGGCTGCTGGCCGACCCGAAAGAGAATGCCGAGCACGTGATGCTGGTGGACCTGGCGCGCAATGATCTGGGCCGCGTCGCACGCGCTGGAACCGTCGGCGTGAATCCATATCGGGCCATCGAGCGTTACAGCCATGTGATGCACATCGTGAGCGGCGTGCACGGCGAACTGGCGAAAGGCAGCGATGCCTTCGATCTGTTTGCCGCGACCTTTCCGGCCGGCACGCTGGTCGGCGCCCCGAAGGTGCGCGCCATGCAGATCATCGAAGAACTCGAGCCCGTGGATCGCGGCCTCTACGGCGGCACCATCGGCTATTTCGGCGCGCAGGGCGACATGGACCAGGCCATCACCATCCGCACGCTGGTGTTCGAGGGCGACCAGTACAGCTACCAGGCTGGCGCGGGCGTCGTGTCGGACAGCCGGCCCGAAGCCGAGCACGACGAAGTTTTCGCCAAGAGTGCCGCGCTGCGCAGCGCGCTTGCTCTGGCCCAGGAAGGACTATGAACAAGTTGCCGCAGCCGCGGTTGCTGCTGATCGACAACTACGATTCCTTCACCTACAACCTGGTGCAGGCTTTCCTTGTGCTCGGCGCGGACGTGCGGGTGATCCGCAACGATGAGATCACGGTGGAAGCCGCAAAGCAGCTCGACATCACCCACCTGTGCATTTCGCCGGGTCCGGGCACGCCGCGCGACGCCGGCGTGTCGATGGACATGATCAGCGCCTTTGCCGGAAGGCTGCCGATCTTCGGCGTCTGCCTCGGACATCAGGCCATCGTCGAGGCTTTCGGTGGCGACGTGGTGCGCGCCGGGCGCCTGATGCACGGCAAGACTTCGTTCGTGAAGCACGATGGCAGGACGCTGTTCGATGGCATGCCGCAGCCCTGCGAAGTCGGGCGTTACCACTCGCTGATCGCCGAGCCGGCTTCGATGCCGGCGGAACTGGAGGTCAGCGCCATCACCGCCGAGGGCGAGATCATGGGCGTGCGGCACCGGCACTTCATGATCGAGGGCGTGCAGTTCCATCCCGAAAGTGTGCTGACACCGCAGGGTCCGCACCTGATGGGCAATTTCCTGCGCATGACGCAGGCCGTGCGCGAACGCCAGGACGGAGCGCGGTAGATTGAGTGTGAATCTCGTACAACTGCGTGGCTGGCTCGACGCGATGCTGGAGCATCGTGCGTTGTCCACCGACGACGCCCGCGAGCTGCTGACCGGACTGACCGATGCGGAGGTGCCGCCGGCACTGGCCGGTGCGCTGCTTGCCGCCATTCGTGCAAAGGGCATGACCCCGGAAGAGCTGCGCGGTTTTGCGCTGGGCATGCGTGCCCTGGCGCTGCGACCCCAGTTGCCCCACGGAACCGAAGCGGTGGATATCGTCGGTACGGGCGGCGATAAATCAGGCAGTTACAACATTTCCACCGGCGCAGCATTGCTCACCGCGGCGGCGGGCCTGCCCGTGATCAAACATGGCAATCGGTCGGTGTCGAGCAAGGCAGGCAGCGCCGACGTGCTGCAGGCACTGGGGTTGTCACTGCCGCTGGACGAGGCGCAGGCTGGCGCGTGCTTCGCAGCCACCGGTTTCACCTTCCTGTTCGCACAGCATTACCATCCCGCGATGAAGGCCATCGGGCCTGTGCGCACGGCGATGGGTGTGCGCACCGTGTTCAACATCCTGGGTCCGCTGTCGAATCCTGCGGAGCCGCCGTTTCATGTGATCGGCGCGTTCAATGAATCCACCGCGAGGCTGATGGCGCAGGCGATGTCCGGACTGCCGCTGCAGCGCGCATTCGTGGTGCATGGTGCAGGTGGCTGGGACGAACCCACGCCAATAGGCCCGTTCCTGCTGCTCGATGTGCGACCGGGCAGGGTGGAGGAATATCGTCGCAGCCCGGCCGAGTACGGCATGGCTGCCTGCAGCGAGGCAGATCTGCAGGGCGCTGATGCGGCTTTCAACGCGGCTGCGCTGACGCGCGTGCTGCGCGGCGAGGAGCATGGCGCGCATCGCGATGCGCTGGTGTTGAGTGCGGCCCTGGCGCTGGAAGTTGCCGGACGCGCCGCCGGCCCCGCCGCAGCTGCGCAGCAGGCCGCAGCCGCCATCGACGATGGCCGTGCGAGCGCAATGCTGGCAAAGCTGGCGGCGTTCTCGCGCAGCCTCTCGTCCGGAAGGCAGTCATGAGCACGGATTTCCTCGCCGACATGGCAACGGCCAGTCATCGACGGGTTGCCGAGGCGCGCCGACTGCGCCCCGATGCCGAAGTGTGGCGCCAGGCGGAAGCGACACCACAGCCACCGCGACTGGTGCTTTCGCCACATGGCTTCGATGTCATCGCCGAAGTGAAACTGCGGTCACCGGCGGTGGGCGTGCTCAGCAGCGGCGACGAAGACGTCGGTGCGCGCGTCGCGCGCTACGCGGCGGCCGGCGCCGCTGCGGTATCCGTGCTGACCGAACCGGCGCGCTTCGAAGGATCGCTGGAACATCTCGAGCAGGCCGCCCGCTCCCTTGCGACAACGGGCGGCGTGCCGGCGATGCGCAAGGACTTCCTGGTCGAGCCGTACCAGGTTGCCGAGGCCCGTCTCGCTGGGGCGGGCGGCATCCTGATCATCGTGCGCATGCTCGCCCGGCCCGAGCTCAATGCACTGATCAAGGCTGCGCAACAGCTCGGCCTGTTCGTGCTGATCGAGGCCTTCGACGCCGCCGACATCGAAATCGCCAGCGAGTTGCTGGCTGCGCATGATGGCGGCAGATCCAAGCTGCTGCTTGGCGTCAACAGCCGCGACCTCACCACGCTGAAAGTCGTGCCGGGCAGACTGGAAGAACTGGTGGGATTGCTGCCAAAAACCGTGCCGCGCGTTGCGGAGAGTGGCGTGGCCACCGTGGCCGACGCAGCCAATCTGGTGCGCGCGGGCTACGACATGGCGCTGATCGGCAGCGCGCTGATGACTGCGGATGATCCCGTGAAGCTGCTGTCCGAGATGCTCGTGGCCGGGCGCGGGGCGCGCTGAACCATGGCCTTCGTCAAGATCTGTGGCATGACCGACGCGCGCGCAGTCGATGCAGCGCTGGCCGCCGGTGCCGATGCCATCGGTTTCGTGCTGGCGCCGTCGGTGCGACGCGTAACGCCGGCGCAGGCGGCAGCGCTGGCCGCGCCGGCCCGCGGCAGGGCATTGTGCGTGGCCGTCACCCTGCATCCCGACGCCGCGCTGCTGGAGGAGATCTTCACGCAGTTCGCGCCCGATGTGCTGCAGACAGACCTTGCCGATCTTTCGTCGATCGAACTTCCTCCGGGAGTGGCCGCATGGCCCGTGTTGCGTAGCGCGCCTGCCGGCGCGGCTGCAGACAGTCCCAGCAGGAACGAGCGCGTGCTGTTCGAAGGATTGAGCAGCGGTGCCGGCAAGCTGGCTGACTGGACCACGGCACGCGATCTGGGCAGCCGCTATGCGCTGATCCTCGCGGGCGGCCTGCGGCCTGCGAACGTGGCCGAGGCGATCGACGCGGTGCGGCCTTTCGGTGTGGATGTGTCGAGTGGTGTGGAAGAGTCGCCGGGTCGCAAGAGCCCGGAGTTGATCGAATCCTTTGTATCCCGGGCGCGCGTGGCGTTCGCGGAAGTCGGGCAGCGGAGAGAACTGACATGACAGCTGTAATGAACAAGGCCGCCGGTGACGAGTTGCTGGCGCAATTGCTGGCGGGCAAGCTGCCCGATGCGCAGGGCCGCTTCGGTCCTTATGGCGGGCGTTACATCCCCGAAACGCTGGTGCCTGCATTCGAGCGGCTCACCGACGCCGTGGCCAGCATCCTGCCCGCGCGTGAATTCCAGGACGAACTGGCCGGGGAGCTGCGTGACTGGGTCGGTCGTCCCACAGCGCTGTCGCCCATGCGCAATCTCTCGCAGCGCTGGGGCGCGGAGGTGTGGTTCAAGCGCGAAGACCTCGCGCATACCGGCGCGCACAAGATCAACAATGCGCTGGGCCAGGCATTGATGGCACGTCGCATGGGCGCGAAGCGCGTGGTGGCAGAGACCGGCGCGGGTCAGCATGGCGTGGCGACCGCTGCCGCGTGCGCACGCGTCGGATTGCCGTGCACGGTGTACATGGGCGAAGTGGACATGGAACGACAGGCGCCGAACGTCGGGCGCATGCGGCTGATGGGCGCCACCGTGGTCCCGGTGACCAGCGGTGACCGCACGCTGCGCGCCGCCATCGACGATGCCTTCCGCGATTGGGTCAGCGATCCGATCAACACTTTCTATTGCCTGGGGTCGGCCATCGGTCCGCATCCCTATCCGTACCTGGTGCGCGAGCTGCAGGCCATCATCGGGCGCGAGGCGCGGGCGCAACTGCTGGACCGCACCGGCAAGCTGCCGGATTGCGTGATCGCCTGCGTGGGCGGTGGCTCGAATGCAATCGGCACCTTTCATGCCTTCCTCGGTGATCCCTCGGTCGAGATCATCGGCGTGGAAGCGGGTGGTCGTGGCGCCGGTCTGGGTGACAATGCCGCGACGCTCGCCACCGGCACGCCGGGCGTGCTGCACGGCACCTACACCATGCTGCTGCAGGACAAGCAGGGACAGATCCAGGAGACGCACTCGGTGTCGGCGGGCCTGGATTATCCCGGCGTCGGTCCCGAGCATGCCTTCCTGCGCGAGATCGGCCGCGTGCAGTACATCATGGCGCTCGACGATGATGCGCTCGCCTGCGTCGAGGAGTGCAGCACGCATGAAGGCCTGCTCCCGGCCATCGAGTCGGCCCATGCCCTGGTGGGTGCGCGCGACTGGGCGCGCCGCAACCCGGGCAAGCGCATTCTCGTTGGCCTCTCCGGCCGCGGTGACAAGGACATGCCGACGCTGCAGAAAACCCTGTTGGCCAAGCTGGAAGCCAAGCCATGAGCACGCCTGCAGAACGCCTGAGCGACGCCATCCGCGCGGTGCGCCGCGACCGCGTGGCGATGGTCGCGTTCCTCACTGCAGGCTTCCCGTCGCGCGAGCATTTTCGTGCCGACCTGGAAGCGCTCGCTGCGGAAGCGGACGTGGTCGAGATCGGCGTGCCCTTCACCGATCCGATGGCCGATGGCGTGACCATCCAGCGTTCCAGCCTCGCCGCATTGGCGCAGGGCGTCAGCCTGCACTGGATCATCGACACGCTGAAGAGCATGCCGAAGATGAAAGCGCAGCTGGTGTTCATGGGCTATCTGAATC
>JBDSGY010000489.1:0-3283 GCA_039918755.1 Steroidobacteraceae bacterium | reverse complement strand
GTAGCCCTGGCCGGCGCGCTGAACCTGCCGGCCAGCCGCATTCGCGCCGAGCGCATCGCAGATCGCGTCTGGGAGCGCGAGTGGCTGAAGGATTTCCATGCCATGCGTTTCGGGCGCCGGCTGTGGGTGGTGCCCAACCACGAACCACCGCCGGCAGATCCGGAAGCCGTCATGGTGCGCCTCGATCCTGGCCTCGCCTTCGGTACCGGCACGCATCCGTCAACCGCGCTGTGCCTGACCTGGCTCGATTCGCGCCTGCCGCCCGATGCCACCGTCATTGATTACGGCTGCGGATCCGGCGTGCTCGCCGTTGCGGCTGCGCGCCTCGGCGCACGGGCCGCGCATGCCTTCGACATCGATCCGCAGGCCCTGATCGCAACCCATGACAACGCCACGGCGAACAGCGTGGCGGACATCGTGCAGATCCATTCGTCCGCAGCCACGCTGCCCGCGCAGGTGGATGTGGTCGTGGCCAACATCCTGGCGGGCACGCTGGTGCAGCTCGCGCCGCAGCTCTGCGGCTATCTGCCGCCCGGCGGACAGCTGGTGCTGGCCGGCATCCTCAAACAGCAGGTGCACGAGGTGCGCGCCGGTTTCGCGCACTGGATCGAACTGACCGTATTTGCCGAGCGCGATGGCTGGAGCGCGCTCTCAGGCCGGCTGGGGCAAGGCGCTTGAGCAGGATGTTCACAACCTGCCCGAACTGCCGCCTGAACCTGGCGGTGACCGCGACGGACCTGCGCGTCGGACAGGGCTACGTGCGTTGCGGGCGCTGCGAGCGTGTGTTCAACGCGCTGCTGTCGCTGTCGGAGGATCTGGATCAGGAGCAGCAGTCCGGGCATGTCGCAACCGGCACCACCAGCGTTCCCGCGCTCAACGACGAGGCAACTGTCACGCCGGCAGAGGCGCCGGCAGCGGCGATGGCGGATGCCGCGGATAAAGCACCGGCTCTGCACGATCTGGCCGCAGAAGACGATGCAAGCTGGGCAAAGATCACGCCGCTGCGCCAGCCGCAGCGGGAAGAGATCGATGTAGTGGAATCCCAGGACACCGGCACGTTCGAGACCATCGTGCTCGAAGGTGATGGCTTCCTGCAGACCGAAGAGCATGTCGACGAAGACGAAGTCGATGCGCAGCTGCAGGAACTGGCGCGGCAGATGGACACGCGGCAATCGCCGGACACCAGCGAGGACTTCGAGGTCATCCAGCATCCCGACGAAGAAGTTGTCCTGGAGACTGCGGGCGAACAGGAAGAAGAATTCGACGCTGACCTGGCGGTGGGCAATGCACCGCGCCAGCACTGGGGCTGGACGGTTGCCGCCGGCCTGCTGCTGCTGACGCTGCTCGTGCAGATCGTGCACTTCAACCGGCAGTCCCTGGTCGCTCATCCGTGGTTCCAGCGGCCGCTGCAGGCGGTGTATGCGGTGTTCGGCGTGACCCTCGAACCGAAGTGGAACCTGCGCGCGTATGACCTGCGCCAGCTCGGTGGCGAGGCCGCCGGCACTTCCGAAAATATCGTGGTGCGCGCCACGGTGCACAACCGCGCCGCCAGCAGCCAGCCGCCACCGATGATCCGGGCCGTGCTGCAGGACCGTTTCGGCAATGCGCTTTCAACCGCGGCAATCAGCCCGCAGGAATACCTGCACGGCGACATTCCGGCGCGCATGGCGCCAGACCAGCGACTGGATGTCGAGCTGTCACTCCGCGACCCGAACAAGCAAGCGGTGGGATTCGAGCTCGACGCCTGCCTGCCGGGCGCCGACGGCAGGCTTCACTGCAGCACCGATCCGTGAAATTCCACATCGGGCCGTGGGAGATTCCGGGGCACGCGCTGCTCGCACCGATGGCCGGCGTGACCGACCGCCCTTTTCGCATCCTGTGCCGGCGCTTCGGCGCCGGCCTTGCCGCATCTGAAATGATCACCTCCGACCAGCGCCTGTGGAACACCACCAAGTCGCGGCAGCGCATGAACCATGAAGGCGAGCCTGAGCCGCGCGTGGTGCAGCTGGCGGGCAACGATCCGGTGCAGCTCGCGGATGCGGCGCGCGTCAATGTCGATCTGGGTGCACAGATCATCGACATCAACATGGGCTGCCCTGCCAAGAAGGTGTACGGCAAGCTGTGCGGATCGGCCCTGCTGGGTGATCCCGTGCTGGTCGGCCGGCTTCTGGAAGCAGTTGTTGCAGCAGTAAACGTTCCGGTGACGGTGAAGATACGCACCGGCATCGATCGTGCGCACATCAATGCGCGGGAGATATCACGCATCGCAGCACAGTCCGGCGTGCGCGCCATTGCGGTGCACGGCCGCACGCGCGCCGATTTCTACGAGGGAGAGGCCGAATACGAAACAATCCGCGCCGTGTGCGTCGACGCAGGGATTCCCGTCATAGCCAACGGCGATATTGACAGCGCGGAAAAGGCTGCGCGCGTGCTTGCTTTCACACATGCAAGCGGCGTAATGATCGGCCGCGGCGCCCATGGTTCGCCATGGATCTTTCGCGATGTCAATGCCTTTCTGGAATGCGGCGAAATTCCACCGCCGCTCTTGCGCATGCAGATCAGAGATATCATCCTTGAACACATCACGGCGCTGTACGCTTTTCATGGAGAAGCCAACGGCGTACGGATAGCGCGCAAGCACCTGGGCTGGTATTGCCAGCAACACACCGACACTGAAAACTTCCGGCCAGAACTGATGGCTGCGGAGTCATCGTCGGCGCAGTTTGCATCGGTCGCGGCGCGCTTTGCAGAGTGGGTGGATAACGAGAACAATACGGCACGGGAGCGGTTGAATGAGTGCGACGAATCGGAAGAATCTGCAGGCACCAGTGCGCAAACAGTTCACGACCGTGACCACCGATCTGCCGCTGCGTAACCATGCCGAGCGCGCGCTGTCGGATTACTTCGCAAACCTCAACGGCCATCGCCCTGCCCGCCTCTACGATCTGGTGCTGCGCGAAGTCGAAGAGCCGCTGTTCCGCACCGTGCTCGACTACGCCGCCGGCAACCAGAGCCAGGCGGCCATCATCCTCGGCATAAATCGCGGCACGCTGCGCAAGAAGCTGCGCGAATTCGGCCTCTCGGCCTGACACGCCGGAGCGTCGACACCTCCATGGACCTGCCGGTTCGTCGCGCGCTGCTCTCGGTTTCCGACAAGACCGGACTGCTTGACCTGGCCCGCGCGCTGGTCGCGCGCGACGTCGAACTGCTGTCCACGGGCGGCACGGCACGGCTGCTCACCGAGGCGGGCATCGCCACACGCGAAGTGGCCAGCGTCACCGGC
>JBDSGY010000488.1:0-4275 GCA_039918755.1 Steroidobacteraceae bacterium | reverse complement strand
GAAGAAGAAGGAAAGCCTGTCGGCCCGGCTTGGCGATGTGCTGTCCTATCTGTACATGGCGTCGATGGTGCTCAAGCACTATCACGACAACGGTTCGCCGAAGGAAGACCAGCCCATCGTCGAATGGGCCTGCCGCGACCTGCTGTATCGCGCCCAGGAACAGCTGCACGGCTTCCTGCGCAATTTTCCGAACCGCATGCTCGCGTGGCTGATGCGCGGCCTGATATTTCCGCGCGGCCGCACGTACTTCGCGCCCAGCGATGCACTCGGCGCACAGCTGGCGACGCTGGCGATGGAACCGGGACCTTCCCGCGACCGTCTGTGCCGGCACGCGTTTCGCACCAATGTGGCCGGCAACCCGCTGGCCGAACTGCATGCAGCACTGCAGATGGCAGTGCGCGTAGAACCCATCGATCGGCGCCTGCGGGTCGAGGGCGTGAAGACCGGCCGCATCCGCGCGCTCGACATGCCAGGGCAGATTGCGGCCGGTCTTTCACTCGGCATCCTCACCGGGCAGGAAGCCGAACTGCTACTCGACTATGATCGGCGCATCATGCACATCATCAACGTCGATGATTTCGATCCCGCCGAGCTTCCCGCCGGCGGAGCTGGCCACTAAGAGGATATTGCAATGTTCCAGAAGCTTTTCGCCGTCGCCGCGCTGCTCACTCTTGCCGGAATCAGCGCTGCCCAGGCGCCCGCGCCCGCAGCAGCCCTGCAGCGCACCGCCTCACCCTCTGGTGCAAAGCTCTACATCGTCAGCCCCGCGGACGGCGCGACGGTCAAGGGTCCGGTCACCGTGGTATTTGGCCTTGCCGGCATGGGCATCGCGCCCGCCGGCGTGCAGTTCGAGAACGCGGGTCACCATCACCTGCTGGTCGACGCCGACCTGCCGAAGGACCTGGGCATGCCACTGCCAGCCACCGACAACATCCGTCACTTCGGCAAGGGCCAGACCGAAGCCACGCTGACGTTGCCCCCCGGCAAGCACACGCTGCAGCTGGTGCTCGGCGACCACATGCACATCCCGTTCAATCCGGTGGTGGCCTCGCCGAAGATCACCATCACGGTTGCGCCCTAGTCACCGCATGATTGCGAGCTGGGCCGCAAGGCCCGGCCCGCAGCGATCCGCACCGCATGTATCTTTCCTTCTTTGGCCTGGCTGAAAAGCCCTTCTCGATCACGCCGGACCCGCGCTACCTGTATCTGGGCGGGCGTCATGCGGAGGCGCTGGCGCATCTGGTCTATGGCATCACCGAAGCTGGCGGCTTCATCCAGCTCACGGGTGAGGTAGGCACCGGCAAGACCACCATCATCCGCTCGCTGCTCGCCAAGCAGCTGGACAATGCCGAGATCGCGCTGATCCTCAACCCGCGCATGAACGCCAGCGAGTTCATGCTGACGATCTGTGAAGAGCTGGGAATACTGCTGCCGGATGACGCGGTCGGCAGCGTCAAGGACCTGATCGACATCCTCAACCGCTACCTGCTCAGGGCGCATGCGCAGGGCAAGCGCGTGGTGCTGATCGTCGACGAAGCGCAGAACCTGGCGCCGGAAGTGCTGGAACAGATCCGCCTGCTCACCAACCTCGAAACCGAAACGCAGAAGCTGCTGCAGATCATCCTGATCGGCCAGCCCGAGCTGCGCGAGATGCTGGCGCGTAATGATCTGCGCCAGCTCGCCCAGCGCATCACCGGCCGTTATCACCTGGACCCGCTGTCGCGCGATGAATCCATCGCCTATGTGAAGCACCGCCTGCGCATCGCCGGCGCCACGGTGGAGATCTTCACCAATGGCGCACTGGCCGAGCTGTATCGCAGCAGCGGGGGCTTCCCGCGCCTGCTCAACATCATCGCCGACCGGGCGCTGCTCGGTGGCTATTCAGAAGACCGCCATGTCATCAGCGCCGCATTGATCCGCAAGGCCGCGAGTGAAGTCTTTGGCCGGCGCGTTTCGCCCGGATGGCTGCCATGGGCGCTGGGGGCCGCCACTGTCGTGCTGGTGGCCGGCGCTACCGCCCTGGCTTGGTCGCTGCATGACGCAGCGCCCGCGGCGGTGGCAGCCGCGAACGTCGCCGCGCCCGGTGCATCCGCCGCTGCACCCGCCGTCCCACCGGCGCCGGCGCCTGCCCCACCCGCTGCGCCGGAACTCGCCACCATCCTTCGCGGCGCCGCGGCGGTCACCGATCTGGATGGCGCCTACGCCCGCCTGTTCTCGCTGTGGTCCGCGCGCTATGTGGCAGGTTCTGAAGATGCCTGTTCGCAGGCATTGCGGCAGGGCCTCGAATGCCTGAACGAGGACGGCGGCCTCGACATGCTGCGGCGTTTCAACCGGCCCGCCATCCTCGCGCTGGAAGACAATTCCGGCGCCGTGCACCAGGTAGTGGTGGCGGCGCTGCGCGCCGACCGTGCGCGCGTGATGATCGGCGAGGCTGCGCACGAGGTGCTGGTGACGCAGTTGCAGGAACTATGGAACGGCGAATTCCTGCTGCTGTGGAAGCCGCCGCAGCTCGACACCCGCAGCCTGTCGATGGGCGCGCGTGGCGAGCCAGTGCAGACACTGCGTCGCCGGCTGCGCCAATGGGCTGGCCTCGCGCCCGATACCGCGGCGCTCGATCTCTATGACCAGACACTGCAGTCACTGGTGATCCAGTTCCAGCGGCGCAACGGCCTGGCCGCGGATGGCGTGGCCGGTGCACGCACGCAGGCGCTGCTCGATGCCGCGCTCTCACCCACCGACACCCCGCTGCTCAGCGCTGCGAACCCCTAGAGGCGTCGATGTCATTCATTCTCGATGCCCTGAAGAAGGCTGAATCCGAGCGCAACCGCCAGTCCGGTCCCGTGCTGATGGATGTCCGGATTGCACCGCCGCGCCGCCGCCTGCCGGGCTGGGCATGGGTGCTGGGCGGTGTGCTGCTCGCCAATCTGCTCGTACTGGCCTGGCTACTGTTGCGCAGGCCAGCGCCGCAGGCGGCGCCTGCAACCGCTGCGACGACTGTCGCGCCCGCGGTCGTTGCAACGCCTTCGGCAGTCATCCCGCCCGCCGCGCCGCCAGCCTATGCGCCGCCAGCCTACGCGGTGCCCCCACCAGCGCTCTTGCCGCCGGATCAGACCGGCCTGCCAGCACCACTGCCGCTGCCAGGAGCCACAGCGCCAGGGGCCGGTGCGGCCGCCACGCCGACCGAGCCGGCTGCGGATGTCGAGAACCTGCCCACTTACCAGGATCTGGTCGCCGCGGGAATTGCATTGCCGCCGCTGGCCCTGAACCTGCACGTGTTCGATGCAAATCCCGCCAATCGGTACGTGCTGCTGAATTCGATGCGCCTGCGTGAAGGGGACTTCACGCCCGATGGCATAAAGCTGGAAAGCATCACGGCGCGCGGTGCCGTGCTCAACCAGCGTGGGCGCCGCTTCCTGCTGAGCGCTGGCGGCTGATCGCGCGGCCTCAGGCGGGCTATTCCGCGATATACCACCGCTTGTCCACCTGCTCCAGAACCAGCGCGGCAAATGGCAACCCCTGTTCGCGCAGGTCATAGATCGCGCGCGTCCCTGCATATTCAAACCGCGGCGTGACGGTGCGCGCCAGCCGCAGCGCGGCGAGCAGCTGCTCGCGCATCGTGGCGCGACCTTCACAGGCCATCACCAGGGCACGCAATGCCTTGGGTGCAGTGGTGCGCCGGAAGTTCGGACTCATCTGCCGTTCGTAATAATCCGCGCAGCGCGATGCCGTGAGGTTGTCCTCGGCGGCCTTGAACAGTTCGAGGATCGCCTGCGGACTGGTGGCGGGCGGCGGGCCTGAGGCGGCGGCGGTTGCGGTTGCCGGCGCCGCCGGTGCGCGAGCGCGCCCACTGCGCAGATCGTCGATCTGCGCCTGCAGCTCCAGCGGCAGCGCCGCTTTCCAGTCCTTGCCCCACGGGATCAATGACACGAGCACCGGCACGCGCACCACACCGAATTCCCTGTGCGGCCGCGCGCGCCCGACCAGCTGCACCATGCCGCCGCTGTCGGCAACGGCCGCGAGCCAGTCGATGCGCTCGAACTCACGCCCGCCGAAGCGCAGGCGCTGGGCCAGGGTGACGAAGAAATTCTGTGCCGTGAGCCGCTCGATCTCTTCGAGGGCCATGCCACTGCCGAACAGTCGCGAGCGCACGAGGCTGTCGTTGCGATCTGCCTCGAGCTTCATGTCGTCCAGCAGCCGCTTGCGCAATGTCTCGAGTTCATCCTTGTGGATGCTCATCGCCATGGCGCGCGCATCGCCCGCCGCCACCGCCGCGAG
>JBDSGY010000487.1:0-8504 GCA_039918755.1 Steroidobacteraceae bacterium | reverse complement strand
CGGCCAGCGACATGATGACCATCTGCATCGCCGTGGGGACGCCGATGCGCAGCACCGCGCGCAGGATGGCGCCGTCGATGCGCATGTGCTTCATCAGCTCGGCATTGGGCGCCAGCGCATGGCCCTTGAAGCGCAGGTAGAACACCAGCCACACCAGCGTCACCGAGAACGAGGTGACGAAGCCCACCGCGGCACTGGTGACGCCCAGACGCGGCAGGCCCATCCAGCCGTTGATCAAGGCCGGCGTGACGATCAGGCCGACGATGGTTGACACAATCAACGCCAGCAATGGGGTGACCGTGTCGCCCACGCCGCGCATGATCGCGGTGATCAGCAGGAAGGCGAAGAAGCCTGGCATGGCGTAAAGGCACACACGTGCGTAATGCGTGGCCTCGGCCATGATGTCGGGCGGGGTGGCCAGCTTTTCCAGCAGCAGGTGAGCGGAGGTGCCGCCAAACAAGGCAACCACCAGGCCCCCCAGCAGCCCCACGGTCAGCGTGGTGCCTGCGATCGCGCGCACCCGCTCCGGCTGCTTCGCGCCCCAGGCCTGGCCGATGAGCACAGAGGCGCCGGAACCCAGGCCCATGATAAAGGAGATCAGGAACAGCAGGATGGGGAAGAACGAAGAGGCGGCCGCCAGCGCCTTGACCCCGATCATGTGGCCCAAATAGATGTTGTTGAGGGTGCCGGACAGTGACTGCAGGATGTTCGCCAGCATCATCGGCACCAGGAACATCATGAAGATCTTCCAGGTCGGCGTCTGAGGATTGAATGCTGGACGCATGCGCTTTCGGCTCCTTGGGCGCGGTATGATGCCAGTTCGCTCCGCCACCGGTAGTCCCGAATTGGGACCCAGAATTGCAAGATGCACGAAGCCGCGGTCATCCTCGGCCTGATCGTACTTAACGCGTTGTTTGCCTCGGCCGAACTGGCGCTGGTCTCGGCCCGCCGGGCGCGTCTGAAAGCCCTGGCGGAGGGCGGTCATCGGGGCGCAAAGGCAGCCCTCGCGTTACTGGACGATCCAACCCGGCTGCTCTCATCCGTGCAAGTGGGTATTACGCTGGTGGGCATCCTTACCGGCGTGTATAGCGGCGCCGCGTATTCCGAAGAACTGTCCGCCTGGGTTACCAGCATGTATGCGCCGGCGGAACCCTATGCCCGGCAGATCGCCTATGGGTTCATCGTCGTGGTGATGACTTATATTTCACTGGTGATCGGCGAGCTGGTGCCCAAGCGCATGGCCATGGCGCATGCGGATCGCTGGGCGACGCTGGTCGCGATACCGATGCAGTTCGTGGCGCGCTTCGGCGCACCGATCGTCTGGTTGCTGCAACGTTCCACCGATGCGCTGCTGCGCCTGCTGCCCACCGGGGGCGGCCTGCAGACCGAAGTCACGGATGACGACGTGCGCGCGCTGGCAACCGAAGGCATGCAGACCGGCGCCCTGCATCGCCACGAAGCCGAGATGATCGACTCGGTGCTGCGGCTGGCCGATCGCAGCATCGAAGCGATCATGGTGCCGCGCGGCGATATCCTCTGGCTCGATATCAATGAGCCGGTGGCCACGCTGTGGGACGAAGCACGCCGCAGCGGGCATGCCCGCTTCCTGCTGTGCCGCGGGGAACTCGAACAGCTCATCGGGGTGATATCGCTGGCCAATCTCGGCGAGGCGCTGCGGCGTGGCGCCATCGATGCCGAGGTGGATGCGCAGGCACCACTGCATGTGCCGGAGAGCATCTCCATCTTCAAGCTGCTGGAAACCTTCCGACGCTCGAGCGTGCATCTGGGCGTGGTGACCAATGAATACGGTGGCATCGAAGGATTGGTGACGCCGGCCGACATCCTCAAGGCGATTGCCGGCGATCTGCCTGAAATGGGCAGCCGCGATGCCGCGGGCGTGGTGCAGCGTGACGACGGCAGCTGGCTGATCGATGGGCACCTGGCCATTCATGAAGCCGAGCGCGCGCTGGGTCGCAAGGATCTCGCGCGCGGCGACAACTACAACACCATGGCGGGTTTCGTGCTGTGGCATCTGGGTCGCATGCCGGTGGCCGGCGAGAAGCTGGCCTGGCGCGACCTCAGTATCGAAGTGGTCGACATGGATGGACTGGTGATCGACAAGCTGCTGGTGCAGCCACGCGCCGATCATGGGCTGCGGGCTGGAGAGGTGAAATGACGTCGGTTCGCGCACTGCTGCTGATTCCTCTGGTAGTCCTGGGTGCCTGTGTGAGGGTGACCGTGCTGGGCCATACGGTCAGCGAAGGCAACCCGCCTGGAAAGCCCCAGCCAGGGAACTCTAGTAGCGCTGTGCCTGACAAACTTACGCCACAGCAGGCGGCGGCCACCGTCAGTGCGGTCTCGCTCGTGTTGTCTGCAGCGGTCCAGCAGCAAGCGGCGGCAGATGCCCGTTTCGACGCCGACGCGTTGCGCGCCTCAATCACCGACGAACTGCGTTCGCGACGTCTGCTCGATCCCGGCAGTGCGGGCGCGGGTCGCGTTGCAGTTGTGCAACTGGATGAGTATTCGGTGCGTTCGACCAGCAATGCTGTGGTGTTTGGGCATGTGCCGAGTGCCGGTGTGCTGGCCGGCGCAGTGCTCATCCGTGACGCGGAAGGGGCAGGGCTGCGAGACTTCATGATCCGCGCGGAAGTCGCGCTCAATATCGCGCAGCGTGGCACCGAGCCCGAGCCGCTCAAAAGCCTGTATCTGAAATTCGCTGCACTCGCGGCGGATGACCTCGCGGCCACGGCGCCGCGCTAGTTGTTGCCGAGCGGCCGCGCGCTGAACGACACCGCCTTCACGAGCGCCCACACGGCGGTGCCGGGCGCCAGCTGCAATTCGCGCGTGGCGGATGCACTGATGCGCGCCAGCAGTGTCGCACCGCCCACATCCACGGCGACCAGGTCGGCGCCGTTGTCGCTGGTGACCGAGACCACCTTGCCGCGCAGCTGATTGCGCACTGACAGGCCGCGGGGCTCCTCGATCGCAAGGATCAGGTCGCGCGCGAGCAGCTGCAGGCGCACGCGCTGGCCCGGGATCAAGGCGCTGTTGGTGACGCGCAGCAGGCTTTGCGGGCCGATCTGTACGGTAGCCAGGCCCTGCGTTGCATCGCTGCCGGTCACACGTCCTTCCACCACCGCACCGACTGCGTCGACGCCGACGATAGCCCGCAACGCAGGCGCCAGACTCACGGCACCGACGTCGCCAGCGGCAACCACGCGCCCCTGGTCCAGCACCACCAGATGCGTGGCCAGCCGCAGCACTTCGTCGAACTGGTGGCTTACGTACACCATCGGAATTGCGTAGTGGTCGCGCAGCTTCTCGAGGTAAGGCAATACCTCCTCGCGTCGCGACACATCGAGTGACGCGAGCGGTTCGTCCAGCAGCAGCAGTCGCGGCTGCGCCAGCAGCGCGCGCCCGAGTGCCACGCGCTGGCGCTCGCCACCGGAAAGCACGCCGGGACGGCGCGCCAGCAGGGCATTCAACCCCAGCAGGTGCACCACATCGTCGAAGGCGCTGGTGCCGGTAGCGGAATGGTCGCGCGGTGCGCCGTACAGCAGATTGCCGCGTACGGTGTAATGCGGAAACAGCCGCGCATCCTGGAAGACGTAGCCGATGCGCCGGCGTTCGGCGGCAACGTTCACGCCCTGCGTGGAATCCAGCCACAGCGCTTCATCCAGCGCGATGCGTCCGCGGCCATGCGGGATCAATCCAGCAAGTGCATTGACCAGCGTGCTCTTGCCGCACCCTGACCGGCCGAACAGCGCCGTGATGCCTGGCGTGGGAGCCTGGAATTGTGCATTGAGCGTGAAGCTGCCGCGCGCCAGCTGGATATCGATATCCAGCACTACTGGTTTCCCAGCCAGCGGCGCAGGGAGCGCGCCAACAGCTCGGATGCCAGCAGGCCGGCAAGGCCGAGCGCAAATGAAAGTGTAGCCAGTCGCGCGGCGATGGCATTGCCGTCCGGCGACTGCAGCGCCGTGTACAGCGCCAATGGCAACGTGCGGGTTTCGCCGGGGATGTTGGAGACGAAGGTGATCACGGCGCCGAACTCCCCAAGTCCCGCAGCGAAGGCAGTGACCGCACCGGCGAGCACGCCGGGCAGCATCAGCGGCAGCGTGATGGTGCCAAAGCGCCGCCACGGGCCAGCGCCCAGCGTGCGCGCCGCCTCCTCAAGGCCGCGGTCGACGTTTTCCAGTGCAATGCGCATGGCCCGCACCATCAGCGGAAATGACATCACCGCGGTGGCCACGGCAGCGCCGAGTGTGGAGAAAACCAGCTGTACATCGAACTGCCGGTCGAGCCAGCCGCCAATGGGACCGCGCGTACCCAGCAGCAGCAGCAGCACATAGCCCACCACCACGGGCGGCAGGACCAGCGGCAGGTGCACCACGGCATCCAGCAAAGTGCGGCCGGGGAAGCGCCGGCGCGTGAGCAGCCAGGCCATGATCACTGCCGGCAGCAGGTTTATGGCCACGCTGCGCAGGGCCACTGCCAGGCTCAATTGCAGTGCCGAAAGTTCGGTTTCCCCCAGTTGCCACATGCCCGCAAGGATAAACTTTGCGTCGCGTCATTGCTGCGCGCACATGCGCGTCGCGATAATCGGCAAATGAACGATATTGCAGCTCCGGCCGGCGCCACCGGCAAACGCCCTCTCGTCTCCATCCAGTCGCACATCCTGCAGCAGCAGGCGCAGCATCCGGACGCCACGGGCGCGCTGTCCTGGTTGCTGTCGTCCATTTCGATGTCCGCCAAGATGATTGCCGCGCAGGTGCGGCGCGCGCGCCTGGAAGATGTGCTCGGCAGTGCCGGCGCCGAAAACGTCCAGGGCGAGACGCAGCAGAAGCTGGACGTCATCGCCAACGACATCCTGATGCGCAACCTGGGCGGACGCGAAGGCGTGGCGGTGGTGGCGTCGGAAGAAAACGAGCAGCCAGTGATTCTGCGCGACAAAAACGATGGCGAAACCCGCTATTGCGTGATGTTCGATCCGCTTGATGGTTCGTCGAACCTGGATATCGCCGGCGGCGTCGGCACGATATTCAGCATCCTGCGCAGGGAACGGCGTTCACCCCGGATCGAGGACTCTCTGCTGCAGCCGGGCACGCGGCAGATCGCTGCAGGCTATGTGCTCTATGGATCCTCCACCGTGATGGTGCTGACGGTGGGCAACGGCGTCGACATGTTCGTGCTCGATCCCTCCATCGGCTCATTCATCCGCGTAGCCGAGAAGATGCGCATTCCGCCGCGCAACAAGGTCTATTCACTGAACGAGGGCAATCGCCTGTCGTTGCCCGATGGCTACCAGCGCTATCTGAACTGGGCGCAGGAACAGGGTTACTCCAGCCGTTACATCGGGGCGATGGTGGCGGACGTTCACCGCATCATGATCCAGGGTGGCGTGTTCATGTATCCGCCGACGTAGAAGGCGCCCAAGGGCAAGCTGCGACTGATGTATGAGGCCAATCCGATGGCCATGCTGGTGGAGCAGGCCGGCGGCAAGGCACTGGCGGCCCCCGGCGAACGCATCATGGACGTCGTGCCCAAGGAGATTCACCAGCGCACATGCGTGGTGATCGGCAGCAGTGAAGAAGTGGATCTGGTCACGGCGCAGCTGTGACCGCCCGAACCACATGTCGTTTAGAATCAACAGCTTGGCATTGTTACATCGCTAGCAGATCACGGGTGGTTCGGGTATCATTAGTGAGATTCATTCTCATTTAAGAGCCCACCTTGCCTGATTCCTCCGCCACCACGCCGAATGCCGCGATCGTCTCGCTGGCCAGCCTGCATGTAGGCGCCAGTGGCGTGGTGGCGGGCGTGCTTGAGGACAACGCTGCGCTCGGCGAGGAGACGGGTGCCACCATCGTGATGCGCCTGATCGAAATCGGCTTCGTCGCCGGTGAGCGCTTCGAGATCATTGCGGAGTCACGTCCAGGCGGCGATCCAATGGCCGTGCGCATCGGGGGCAGCTGCTTTGCGCTGCGGCGGCGTGAGGCTGCATCGATCATGGTTGCTGCGGTGTCGCCATGAACGCCGCGGCAGCAGCAGTGACCGCGCCCCTGCGCATTGCGCTGGTGGGCGTGCCGAACTGCGGCAAGACAGCGTTGTTCAATCGGCTGACGGGCAGCCGACAGCACGTGGCCAATTACGCCGGCGTCACCGTGGAAAGAAAGGAAGGTTACTGCACGGAGGCAGTCACCGGCCGCAGCTATCGCGTCCTGGATCTTCCCGGCACCTACAGTCTGGCGGCGGCTACGCTCGATGAAGCCATCACGCGTGATGTGGTGCTCGGCCGCTTCCAGCAGGAAGATCCGCCCGATGTCATTGTCAACGTGGTCGATGCCACCAACCTTCGGCTCGGCCTGCGCCTGTCGCTGGAACTGAAGCGCCTTGGCCGTCCGATGATCATCGCGCTGAACCTCAGCGATATCGCCCGACAGCGCGGCATGAATGTGGATCCGGTGAAGCTTGGCGCATTGCTGGGCTGTCCCGTGGTGGAAACGGTCGCGGTGCAGTCCGGTGGCGAGCGCCAGCTGCTCGCGGCAATGGCGGCCAGTTCGCGCAGCAATGGCGCGGCAGTGGCCACCTGGAGTCCGTTGCGGCGCGAAGAAATCGAAGCCACGCAGCTGGAAGTCCGGCGCATCCTCAAGGACATCGGATATTCCGAGCCTTTGCGCGCACGTGCGCTGTCGCGCATCGATGCCACGGTCATGCATCCGGTGGCGGGCCCGGTGCTGCTGGCGATCGTGCTGTTCCTCATGTTCCAGGCGGTATTCAGCTGGGCGGCACTGCCCATGGAACTGATCTCCGGCGGCATTGGCGCCGTCGGGGAGTGGCTGCAGAACGAGATGCCCGGTGGGCCGCTGCGCAGCCTGCTGGTGGATGGCGTGATCGCCGGCATCGGCAGTGTGCTGGTGTTCCTGCCGCAGATCCTGATCCTGTTCTTCTTCATCCTGCTGCTCGAAGACAGCGGCTATCTGCCGCGCGCGGCTTTCCTGCTCGATCGCCTGATGGGTCGCGTCGGGCTTTCCGGCCGCGCGTTCATCCCGTTGCTCTCGTCGTTTGCGTGCGCCATCCCCGGCATCATGGCGGCGCGCACCATTCCGAATCTGCGCGACCGGCTGGCGACCATCCTGCTGGCGCCCCTGATGACCTGCTCGGCGCGCCTGCCGGTGTATGCGCTGGTGATCGGCGCCTTCATACCAGCCCGCCGGATTGGCTGGTTCAACCTGCAGGGCCTGGTGCTGTTCGCGCTGTACGCCGTCGGCGTGATCGGCGCGCTGCTGGTGGCCTTTGTCATGAAGCATTTCACGATGAAGTCCTCCTATCACCCGCTGCTCATGGAACTGCCTGAATACCGCTGGCCGAACCTGCGAAACCTCGTGATCGGCCTGTGGGAACGCGCGCGCATCTTCCTGTCGCGTGTGGGCACCATCATCCTCGCGCTGATGATCGTACTGTGGTTCCTCAGCACCTATCCGGCGCCGCCGCCGGGCGCCACGGGTGCGGCGATTGAATACAGCTTCGCTGGCATGCTGGGCCGCGCGCTGCAGGTGGTGTTTGCGCCCATCGGATTCAACTGGCAGATTTCCATCGCGCTGGTGCCTGGCCTTGCCGCACGGGAAGTGGCAGTGGGTGCGCTGGGCACCGTGTATGCGCTGTCGGCCAGTGCCGAGAATGTCGATGCCACGTTGACTCCCCTTATTGCCGCCGGCTGGAGCCTGCCAACGGCTCTTTCATTGCTTGCATGGTTCGTGTTCGCGCCGCAATGTCTGTCGACGCTGGCGACAGTCAAGCGCGAAACCAATTCGTGGCGCTATCCTCTGATCATGGCGGGCTATCTGTTTGCGATGGCCTATGGTGCGTCGTTCCTGACCTTCCGGATCGCCGGAGCATTGCTGTCATGACATTGCTCGTACAACAGGTGCTCGTGCTCGCGCTGTGCGCGGCGGCGGCATTGTTTGCGACCTGGCGTCTGCTCTCGCCGCGTCTGCGCCTGTCGCTGCTCGAAGCCATGGCGCCGCGATTTCCTGCCGGCAGTCGCATGGGGCGCTGGCTCGCTAACCACGTGAATCGGCAGCGCGCCGCTGCGCAAAGTTCCGGCTGTTCGGCTTGCGGGAAGAAGAGCCGGGGCGCATAGCCATGCTTGATATCGAAGGGCAGCCGGTGCTCGACAAACAGCGTTTGATCGGCGCTTGCCTGCGCTTGCCGCTGCGAGTCGACGCGCAGCGCCTTGCAGCAGAGGTCGATGCCTTGGGGGAGGAGGTGTGGGGAACTACCGGCGGTCGGGTCGGCGTGCACTCAGCCGCCGAATCGTTGTTCCTGCGTGGCCATGCACCCGCACAGGGCGACTTGGCAATCGTAGACCGGCCCGCGCTGGATCAAATGCCATATGCGCGTGCGGTCATGGCGATGCTGCAGGCGCCGCCGCTGCGCTGCCTGCTGGCGCGCCTGCCTGCTGGCCGCAGCATTGCTGCACATGTTGACCGCGCGCCGTATTT
>JBDSGY010000486.1:0-3993 GCA_039918755.1 Steroidobacteraceae bacterium | reverse complement strand
CGCGGGCACGGTGTACCAGCGCCAGCGCTCCTTGCCCGTGCGGGCATCGAAAGCCTTGACCACGCCGCGGATGCCCATGTCGCCGCCGCTGTGGCCGATGATCACCATGCCGTCGTAATAAAGCGGCGCCATCGTGATGGAATAGCCGCCGTCGGCGAGCGTCTGGCTCTGCGTGCGCCACAATACCTTGCCGGTCTTCTGGTCCAGCGCCACCACCTGGTTGTCGAGCTGGCCAATGTAGATGCGACCGTCGCCCATCGCCACTCCGCGCGCTGCCCAGCCGCAGCAGACCACGACTTTTTCGGGATCCAGGTTCGCCTTGTATTCCCACAGCACCTGGCCGGTGTCGACACTGATGGCGAACACATCGTCCATGCCGGTGATGGCATACAGCACGCCGTCGTAGGCCAGCAGCTGCGCCTGGCCGGAGCTCTTGCGATCAAGGCCGGAGCCGCGCAGCGAGGCACGCCACACGGCCTTCAGGTCCTTCACATTGTCGCTGTCGAGCTGCCGCAGCGGGGACTAGCGCTGGTTGTAGAGATTGCCGCCGTTGGTGAGCCAGTTGCCGGCCGGTGCCGCGACCAGTTGTTCCGCCGTGAAGGCGGGCGCGGCCGGGATGGCGGGGGCCTCCGCCGCCTGCGGCGCGCCCAGCAGACCGGATACCATCAGCGCAGCCGAGGGCCCGTATCGCAGCAACTTGCTCATGATGGGCGAAGTGTAGGCTATGGTGACAATCGCAAGGAACCTTGGGGTATCCCCACGGCTCCAAAAACAAAACTCGAGTACCTGCATGACACCCCGCATCCTTGTCCTTGCGTCCGCAGCCCTGCTGCTGGCGGCCTGTTCCGCGAAAACCGGGGACGGCCGCGCAGGTGGCCGGGACCAGGCCGCAAGCGATGCCGGGTATGTGGAGGTGAAATCCGAGAGCGTGCCGCTGCGCATCGAACTGCCTGGCCGCACCACGGCTTTCGAGACTTCCGAGGTGCGTCCGCAGGTGTCGGGCATCATCCAGCAGCGCCTGTTTACCGAAGGCGCCGTTGTGAAGAAGGGCACGCTGCTCTATCAGATCGACCCGCGCCTGTACGAATCCGCGCTGAACCAGGCGCGCGCCGACCTGGCCAGCACCGTGGCGAACGCCGAGGCCGCGAAGGCGCGCGCGGGGCGCATCGCGGAGCTGGCGAAATCCGATGTGGTCAGCCGCCAGGATCTGCTCGACGCGCAATCCGCGGCGGCGGCAGCGCAGGCCGCAACGGAGCGCGCGCGTGCCGGGGTCACGACGGCAGAGATCAACCTGCAGTTCACCCGCGTCAGCGCGCCGATCACCGGTCGCATCGGCCGCTCGGTGGTGACCACCGGCGCACTGGTCTCGGCCGGACAGGCCACGCCGATGGCCACGATCCAGCGTCTGGATCCGATCTTCGTGGACATCCAGCAGTCCAGCGGCGCGCTGCTCGCGCTGCGCCGGCAGCTCGCGGGTGGCGACCTCGAGCGTGCCTCGACCGCGGTGTCACTGAAGCTGGAAGACGGCAGCCCCTATCCACAGCAGGGCGTGCTGCAGTTTGCGGAATCGGTTGTCGACCCCAGCACCGGCACGATCACCGTGCGGGCGCGCTTTCCGAATCCCAATGGCTGGCTGTTGCCGGGCATGTATGTGCGCGCGGAGTTCTCGCCGGTGCAGGCGCGCGCGGCGATCCTGGTGCCGCAGCAGGCGATCTCGCGCAATGCGAAGGGCGACGCCACCGCGCTGGTCATCAACAAGGATTCGAAGGCCGAGCTGCGCACGGTGACCACCGAGCGCACCGTCGGCGACCAGTGGCTGGTGTCACAGGGACTGCAGACCGGTGACCGGCTGATCGTGGAGGGCCTGGGCCGCATCCAGGCCGGACAGACCGTGAAGCCCGTGCTGATTGCGCTGCAGAAGGAATGATCTCGCGCATCTTCATCGATCGCCCGGTGCTGGCCTGGGTGATCTCGATCATGATCATGCTCGCGGGCATCGGCGGCATCGCGCTGCTGCCGGTGGAGCAGTATCCGGACATCGCACCGCCCTCCGTGAACATCCGCGCCTCGTATCCGGGCGCATCGGCCGAGACGCTGGAATCCAGCGTCACGCAGGTGATCGAGCAGCAGCTCACCGGCATCGACGGGCAGATCTATTTCTCGTCCAACTCCAATTCATCGGGTGTCTCGCAGATCACCGTCACCTTCGATCGCAGCGTGGACGCCGACATCGCGCAGGTGCAGGTGCAGAACAAGGTCCAGCAGGCCCTGCCCCGGTTGCCGCAGGCCGTGCAGCAGCAGGGCCTGGTAGTGACGAAGTCCAATGCGGATTTCCTGATGGTGGTCTCGATCTATGACGAGACCGACAAGGCCACCAGCGGCGACATCGCCGACTTCGTGGCGTCGAACCTGCAGGATGCCATCGGCCGGCTGCCCGGCGTGGGCGACATGCAGGTGTTCGGTTCGCAGTATGCGATGCGCATCTGGCTCGATCCGTCGAAGCTTGCCAGCTACCAGCTGATGCCGCGCGACGTGACGGCCGCTGTGCAGTCGCAGAACACGGTGGTGGCGGCGGGCCAGATCGGCGCGCTGCCGTCGCTGGAAACGCAGCGCCTCAGCGCCACCGTCACCGCGCGCTCGCGCCTGACCTCGACCGATGAATTCCGCCGCATCATCGTCAAGACGCAGACCGATGGCTCCATCGTGCGCCTGTCGGATGTGGCACGGGTGGAACTGGGCAGTGAGAGCTATTCCAACATCGCGAGACTGAATGGGCATCCGGCCACTGGCATGGCCGTGCAGCTGGCGCCGGGGGCAGATGCCCTGCGTACTTCAGAGCTGGTGCGCGCGGAAGTGGCGCGGCTTGCGCGCAGCTTTCCGGCTGGCTACCGCTATACCTTTCCGCAGGACAGCACCGCGTTCGTGAAGCTGTCGATCCGTGAAGTGCTGGTGACACTGGTCGAGGCGATCATCCTGGTCGTCATCGTGATGTTCCTGTTCCTGCAGTCGTGGCGCGCCACGCTGATCCCGACCATCGCGGTGCCGGTGGTGCTGCTCGGCACGTTCGGCGTGCTTTCTGTTGCAGGCTTCACCATCAATACGCTGACGCTGTTCGCGATGGTGCTGGCCATCGGCCTCCTGGTGGATGATGCCATCGTGGTGGTGGAGAACGTCGAGCGCCAGCTGCGCGACGATCCCACGCTCTCGCCGCGCGACGCCACGATCCGTTCGATGGCGGAGATACAGACCGCGCTGATCGCCATCGCGATGGTGCTTTCCGCGGTGTTCCTCCCGATGGCTTTCTTCGGTGGATCCGTGGGCGAGATCTATCGCCAGTTCTCGATCACGATGGTGGCCGCGATGACGCTGTCGGTGGTGGTGGCCATCGTGCTGTCACCGGCACTGGCGGCGGTGTTGCTGCGGCGGCCCGCGACCGCCGAGGAAATGCGCGGCAACCGCGCGACGCGCGCCTTGCACCGCGTGGGCGACCGGTTGTCCGGCGGCTTCGAGAAGCTGTCCGACCGCTATCGCAATTTCGTGGCGTGGCTGCTGCAGCACTCCGCGGCCGTGATGCTGGCCTATGTGCTGCTCGCCGGCGCGCTGATGTTCCTGTTCCTGCGGCTGCCGACCAGCTTCCTGCCGGCGGAAGACCAGGGCCGCGCGCAGCTGCAGTACACACTGCCCTCTGGCGCGACATTCCCGCGCACGATGGAAGCGGTGTACACGATCGAGCAGTATTTCCTGAAGAACGAAACGCGCGACGTGCCCATCGTGTTCCTGATCCTCGGGCAGAACCAGGCGGGCGCGGGCCAGAACACCGGCCGCGGTTTCATTGCGCTGTCACCCTGGGACCAGCGTGAGGGCAAGGGTCAGAGCGCGGCGGAAGTGACGCAGCGGGTGACCAGCCGTCTCGGTGGCCTGCTGCGCGATGCGGAATTCTTTGCATTGAATCCCCCGCCCGTGCGGGGACTTGGACAGTCCAGCGGCTTCACG
>JBDSGY010000485.1:0-9842 GCA_039918755.1 Steroidobacteraceae bacterium | reverse complement strand
ATGGGCAATGCGAGCGGCCTCAGGATCAGCCACACCGCCAGCAGCAGGACGATCACCGCGCCGATGGTGAACCAGCGCCGCAGCACGTGGCTGTTGGATTCTTCAGCCATGATCGCTATCGCCTTTCATGGGAATGTTCTCACCACTTGTTGCGCAATGCGCGCAGGCAGACAAAGACTTCGCGCGGCGTGGGGCTTTCAGGCAGGTCCGGGAACTGCTCACGCAGGCCGTCAATGATGGCCGGGTTCTGCAGGCGAAAAAAGGTATTGAACAGCTTTTCTTCGCCGAGCGTGGTGACTGGCATGTCGGCCCCGGCTTGCAGCGCCAACTTCTGTGCCAGATTACTGGCTATCGCATTGCTGGGTTCGCGCGACAGCGTGAAGCCGAGATTGTTGAGCAGGTAGTCGTGGCCGGCGTAGATCCGCGTGGCCTCTGGAAGGCGTGACAGGCGGGTCGCGAAGGTCTCGTACAGCGCCAGCGGGTCGCCACCCTGATGGCAGTTGCCCGCGCCCGCATTGAACAGCGTGTCGCCCGAGAACAATGCCGGCTGGTCCGCATGCGCGAACAGGCAGACATGCGACATCGTGTGTCCGGGCGTGTCGAGGCATTCCAGCTCGATGCTGCGGCCCACACGGATGGTGTCGCCATCGCCAAGTCCGGTATCGACATTGCCGATGATGGAAGCGGCGCCGGCATGCGCCAGCACGCGGGCGCCAGTCGCCGCGCGCACGGCGGCATTGCCGCCCACATGATCGTGGTGGTGATGTGTGTTGAGGATCTGCGTGATCTGCCAGCCGTGGCGACGGGCCGTGGCCAGCACCAGTTCGGCATCCAGCGGATCGATGGCCAGTGCGTCGCCGGTTTCCCTGCACACCACCAGATAGTGATAGTTGCGCAGCCGCGTGTCCGGCCAGATGCGTTCGATATGCATGTCGGCTCGATCTTGTGCGGCGTCAGGGTTTCGCCAAAGCAGGCTGCTTCTGTCGCTGCCGCTCGCGATCCACCAGGAAAAGCACCAGCTGCCGCAATTCATCCCAGCTCGACACGCTGCCGTTGTCGACCAGATAGTGTCCGTTCACCACCAGGCTGGGCGTGCCAGGAATGCGCCAGGCCTTCACCTGTGCGTCGGCCTTCGCAACCTCCGCATCGATCTCGGGAGAATTCGCCAGCTTGAGAAAGTCCGGCGCCTTTACCGCGGACACGCGCGCGTAAAAGCGGGCGGCGTCGTCGATGGTTGGCAGTGGCTTGCGGATGTTGCCCGAGCCTTGTTCCAGCAGCGGAATCTCACCGGTCTCCCACACCGCCGCGAAGAACTGGTCGTGCGCCGGCGCGCCGATTCCCAATGCCTGCGCGGTGTACCAGGCGCGCTGGAACATCGGCCAGGCTTCCGCCGGCAGGAACGACGCGTGCACGTAGACCATGGCCGCGTCGGGGGGCAGCGAGGCCTGCAGCTTTGCCATCTGGTCCTTGGCGCGATAGCAGTGGATGCAGCCATAGGAAAATACTTCGGCGACCTCAATCTTGCCGGCCGCAAGGCCAGTGGGCATGCCGCCGGGGATGACGGTGAAGTTGCGCCCTTCTTCCCATTTCAGCTGGGCCAGCGCGGGCAGCGGGGCGAGCAGGGCGATCAGCAGCAGTGCGCGAGCCAGCATCCGGATCTCCATGAATCAGATGATGCGCAGTGGCAGGTAATGATCTGCCAGCAGCGCGAGGAAGAGCCACATCAGGTATTGCACCGAAAAGCGGAACACGCGCATGGGCAGTTCCTTCTTCTGCGAGCGCTTCAGTGCGATCGAATAAGTCAGGAACGCGGCGTTCAGCCCGAGTGCCACCACCAGGTAAAGCAACCCGCTCATGTCAGTCAGCCACGGCAGCAGGGTGGCGATGATCAGGATGATGGTGTACAGCAGCACATGCAGCCGCGTGAACTCGACGCCATGCGTGACCGGCAGCATGGGGATGTTGACCTTGGCGTAGTCATCGCGACGCGCGATGGCCAGTGCCCAGAAATGCGGCGGCGTCCACGCGAAAATGATCAGGAAGAGCAGCAGTGCGTGCGGATCGACGCTGTTGGTGATGGCGACCCAGCCGAGCACCGGTGGCGCTGCACCGGCGGCGCCGCCGATGACGATGTTCTGCGGTGTGGCGCGCTTGAGCCACAAGGTATAGACCACGGCATAGCCGATCAGCGATGCAAACGTCAGTGCGGCGGTGAGCACATTCACCAGCAGTACCAGCACCAGCATCGCGGCCAGCCCCAGCGCCGCCGCAAACCACAGGGCTTCACGTTCGTTGAGACCACCGGTTGGCAGCGGGCGTGTGCGCGTGCGCGCCATGCGCGCATCGATGCGCTGGTCCAGCACCTGGTTCAGCGTGGCGGCGCTGGCGGCGGCGAGGCCAATGCCCAGGTTGCCGAACAGCAGCAGTCCCAGCGGCGGCAGCCCAGGTGTCGCCAGCAGTGAACCCACCACGGCCGTCAGCACGATCAGCGCGACCACGCGCGGCTTGGTCAGCGCCAGGTACAGGCGCCAGCGCAAGGGAGTCTGGGCAGGGAGCGTGTTGTCTTGGATGGCCACGGTGCTTCGGGGGCCGGAATTTCCCGGCTCAAGTCCGCATCTGAAGGGCGGCAGAGCTTACCAGATCAGGCTGGGAGCCACGCTGCAGTGCGCGCGCGCAGGCCCAGATCTCGACGCGGCAGCAGCCCGCCTGTTTCAGCGCCAGCGTCGCGGCGGCTGCGGTGTGGCCGGTGGTCATGACATCGTCCAGAAGCGCGACATGCCGGGGCATCGGGCCTGCGCCGGCGCGAAATGCGCCCCGCAGGTTCGCCGCCCTTTCGGCGGCGGCCAGCTCGCTCTGCGCAGCGGTGGCGCGCACCCGCTGCAGCAAGTCGTGACGCACGGCCAGCGGCCGGCCTGCGGCGTCGCGCAGCCGGGGCGCGATATGCCGCGCAATCTCGGCGCACTGGTTGAAGCCGCGCTCACGATGGCGGGAGACATGCAGCGGCATGGGCACGAGGCATTGCGGCAACTCCCGGCCGGCACGCCGGTGCGCCCGCGCGAACAGGGTGCCCAGCACCCTCGCCCCCGCCAGTTCATGCCGGAACTTGAGGCTGGTGACCAGCAGATCGACCGGGTCTTCATAACGGAACAGGCTGAAGGTTGCATCGAAGGGAGGGGGCGCGCGTTGGCAGTTGGCGCAATGGTCCGTGTCGACCGAGGACCCGCAGCGCGGGCAGGGATTCCACACCGGTGTGCAGGCCTGTTCGCACCAGCAGCACAGATCCAGGCCCCAGGGTTCGTCCAGCCGCTGGCCGTCGCCACCGCAGAGCGCGCATACCGGTGGCGCGAGGAGTTCTGTCATGCGTTGCACCAGGCCCAACATTGACGCCAAGCGTTGCAGTGGGGTCCCAGGTTGTCTGCCGGCATTTCGCCGCTATTCGAGGAGTTTCTGCTCAGAAATCATCCAATTGTCGACCTCCACGGGCGCCCTCGGTTGACACTTCCGCGGCGCCAATCGAACATCGCCGGATGAATCCGGCACCACACGAGCAAGGCTCGGCAAAATTCAGCGCCCTGCGCCATGACTGGCGGCTGGCAGAGGTGGAGGCGCTGTTTGCCCTGCCCTTCATGGATCTGATGTTCCGCGCCCAGCAGGTGCACCGCGCCTTTCACGCACCCAACCGCGTGCAGATGAGCACGCTGCTGTCGATCAAGACCGGCGGCTGTCCCGAGGATTGCGCGTACTGCCCCCAAAGCATCCATTACGACACCGGCGTGGCGCGCGACGACATGCTGCCGGTGGAAGCGGTGCTGGAAGCGGCCCGTGCCGCGCAGGCCGCCGGCGCCACGCGCTTCTGCATGGGCGCAGCATTCCGCTCGCCGAAGAAGAAGGACATCGAGCGTATCGCCACGATGATCCGCGAAGTGGGCGCGCTGGGACTTGAGACCTGCGCGACGCTGGGCATGCTGACGCCCGAGCAGGCGCGCGAACTGAAAGACGCGGGTCTCGACTACTACAACCACAATGTCGACAGTTCCGAAGAGTTCTACAAGCAGATCATCTCGACGCGCACGTATCAGCATCGTCTCGACACGCTGGAAGCCGTGCGCAATGCCAACCTGAAGGTCTGCAGCGGCGGCATCGTCGGCATGGGCGAAACGCGCACCGATCGCGCCGGCATGCTGGTGACGCTGGCGAATCTGCCGGAGCATCCGCAAAGCGTGCCAATCAACCAGCTGGTCCAGGTGCAGGGTACGCCCCTGGCTGCGGATGCGGGTCCTGGCGCCAGTCACGGCGTGGATGGTTTCGAATTCGTGCGCACGATCGCGGTGGCACGCATCCTGATGCCCGAGGCGCAGGTGCGTCTGTCTGCGGGACGCGAGGCGATGAGCGATGAACTGCAGGCGCTGGCATTCATGGCTGGCGCCAGTTCCATTTTCTACGGTGAGAAACTGCTGACCACCGGCAATCCCGATGTGGAGCGCGACCGTGCGCTGCTTGCCAGGCTGCAGATCGAGTCCGAGACCCAGGCGCAGACCGACGCGCGCGGCTACTGCTGATCCCGCGAGCGAGTCCATGAAGCGCAGTGCCGCTGCGGTGACCGCACTGCTGGCCGATATCGCAGGCGCGCAGCAATTGCGCCGCCGTCGCAGCGTCAGCGGGTACGCCAGCATCCAGTCGATTCTCGAGCCGGTGCTGGACGGCCAGCGTCTCGTCAACTTCTGCAGCAATGATTACCTGGGCATAGCAGGCGATGCACGGGTGGTCGCCGCGATGCAGTCCGCTGCGGCGAAGTGGGGTGCCGGTGCTGGCGCGGCGCATCTGGTCACGGGACATACGCAGGAACACCACGCGCTCGAAGAGGAGCTTGCCGCGTTCACCGGCCGTGAGGCAGCGCTGCTCTTTTCCACCGGCTACATGGCGAATGTCGGCGTGATCGCGGCGCTCGCCGCGCGCGGTGAAGTGGTGGTGCAGGACCGCTTCAACCATGCGTCGCTGCTGGATGGCGCGCGACAGTCCGGCGCGCGCCTGCTGCGCTACCGGCATGGCGATGCGCAAGATGCCGAGCGCGTGCTTGCAAGCACGGACGGCAAGACGACGCTCATCGCCACCGATGGCGTATTCAGCATGGATGGCGATCTCGCGCCGCTCGCGCAGCTGGCCGGGCTCGCGACGCGCCACGATGCCTGGCTGCTGGTGGATGACGCCCATGGACTCGGCGTGCTCGGCGGCAGCGGCCGTGGCTCACTGGAACTTGCCGGTCTTGATGCCACGCAGGTGCCCCTGCTTGTTGGAACGCTGGGCAAGGCCTGCGGCAGTTTCGGCGCCTTCGTCGCGGGCGCGCGCGAGGTCGTCGATCTGATCCTGCAGCGCGCACGCAGCTATATCTACACCACGGCGCTGCCGCCGGCGGTTGCAGCCGCTACGCGCGCTGCGCTGAAGATCGTGGCTGAAGAAAGCTGGCGAAGGGAGCGGCTGGCGACGCTGATCGGTATGTTTTGCAGGGGCGCGGAACAGCGCGGCCTGCCACTGCTGCCATCAAGCACGGCGATTCAGCCACTGCTGGTGCCGGGTGCCGCACGATGCGTTACGGCAAGCCAGGCGCTGCTGGCGCGGGGTTACTGGGTCAGTGCCATCCGCAGTCCCACTGTGCCGGCGGGAACCGAGCGGTTGCGCGTGACGCTCTCCGCCGGACATACCGAAGCCCAGGTGCAGGGTTTGCTCGATGCGTTGCAGGAATGCGTGCCCACGCAAGTCACGCCACCATGATCGCGCCATTGCATCTGGAGCAGCGCCCGCGCGCGCCCGGCCCGGCAACGACCGCCGGTCTGCCACTGGTCTGCCTGCATGGCTGGGGCATGAACCTGCGTGTGTTCGATCTGCTGCGCGACGCGCTGGCCGGGGACTGCGACACCTGGGCTATCGACCTGGCAGGTCATGGACGCAGCGCGTGGAATCCGGCGCGCGGTGCGTTCGATGCGCAGGTCGAGGACGTGCTGGCGGTTCTGCCGGAACGGTGCGTGCTGCTGGGATGGTCGTTCGGCGGCAAACTGGCGATCGAGATCGCAGTGCGCGCTGCGGACCGCGTCGCCGCGCTGGCGCTTATCTCCACATCGCCAAAATTCGCGCAGTCACCGGACTGGCCGCACGGCATGGCCGCCGAGTCACTGGGCGCCTTCACTGCAGTGCTGGTGCGGGACTGGCAGCAGACACTGGAAGATTTCGTGTGGCTGCAGCTGCGCGGCAGTCGCAACGCCGACAGCGCGCAACAAGTGCTGGCGGCCGCGCTTGTCGAACACGGCGCGCCGCATCCCGCGGCGCTGCGCAATGACCTCGATCTGCTGGCCACACTCGATCTGCGCGCGGGCGTGCCGCATATAACGCAGCCAGCACTCCTGATCAGCGGCCAGAACGATCGCGTTACTCCTCCTGGTGCGGCGCGCTGGATGGCAGAGCAGGTGGAGCAGGCGCAGCTGCTTGCAATTCCGCGTGCCGGGCATGCGGCCTTCGTGTCGCATCACGAGGAGGTTGCGCTCGCACTGCGCGGGTTCCTGCGGCATTCCGCGCAGGCAGCCGCATGAACGCCGACGGCACGCACCTTGATCCGGCCGTCGTTGCGCGCAGCTTCGGCGCCGCGAGCGGCACCTACGATGCGGCTGCGTGGCTGCAGACGGCCGTGCGCGAAGAGCTGCTGTCGCGGCTGGACCTGCTGCGTGTGCCGCCGCGTGCGGTGCTCGACCTTGGCGCTGGCACCGGCCTTGCGGCGGCAGCGATCAAACGGCGCTTTCGCCGCGCAGCCGTGACCGCAGCCGATATCGCTGCACCGATGATCGAGCAGGCCCGCAGGCACAGCCGTTTCTGGCGACCGATCCGTTGCGTGGAAGCAGATGCGCGCGCGCTGCCATTCGAAGACGCCAGCTTCGACCTGGTCTTCAGCAACCTGATGCTGCAGTGGCTGCAGCCACCGGATGTCTGCCTGCGTGAAATGCGCCGCGTGCTGAAACCCGGTGGTCTGCTGCTCGCCAGCAGCTTTGGACCGCAGACACTGCAGGAACTGCGCGACGCGTGGCGCGCTGCCGATGCCGGCGTGCACGTGAACGAATTCGTCGATATGCACGACCTCGGCACCGCACTGCATCGCGCCGGATTTGTCGAGCCTGTGCTCGATGTGGACCGCCATCTGCGCCATTACGCCGATGCGCGCGCATTGATGCGCGAGCTGAAGGCATTGGGGGCCCGCAACCTGCATGGCGAGCGAGCGCGTGGACTGACCGGCCGCCGGACCATTGCCGCGATGAATGCGGCCTATGAGTCGCGGCGGCAGGCTTCCGGACTGCCGGCCACATGGCAGGTGGTGTACGCAGTCGCCTGGACACCAGCAGAACACGGGGGCAAACCTGCCTTTGGCAGTGAGGCGGGCGAAGTGCACATCAGTGTCGAGAGCCTGCGCGGCAGCGCCGGCCGGCGCCGATGACTTCCCCTCCGCAGGATCTGCATCCGCTGCTGCGACAGAGCTGCTTCGTGGCGGGCACCGATACGGGTGTGGGCAAGACCTGGGTCTGCGTGCAGATACTGCAGGCGCTGGCCGCCGCGGGTTGCCGTGCGGCCGGAATGAAGCCCGTGGCAGCCGGAGCAGTACTGACAGGCGCGGGCTGGCGCAATGATGATGCCCTGGCATTGCAGGCCGCCAGCGGTGTGCCGCTGTCATACGAAATGGTCAATCCGGTCTGCCTGCCACGACCAACAGCGCCACATCTGGCAGCCATCGAAGCCGGGGCCCGCATCGAAATTCCACGGATCGTGTCCGCATATGACGCGATCCGGCAGCGATCAGGTCAGGTCATCGTGGAAGGCGCCGGCGGCTGGCTGGCGCCTATCGGCCTGCCACCGCAGGCTGGCACTCCCGGCCCGACCATGCAGGAAGTGGCACTGGCGCTTGGCCTGCCAGTGGTGATGGTCGTCGGGATCCGTCTCGGTGCCCTGAGCCATGCGCTGCTGACCGCAGCGGCTGTCGAACGCAGTGGCCTGCCAATGCTGGGCTGGGTGGCCAATCTGCTGGACGCGGATTTCGCCGATGCAGATGCCTATGTGGAATCCTTGCAGCAGCGTCTGGCCGCGCCGCTCCTGGGTCGCTACAGGCGCGAACTTAATGCGCTCCGCGCAACATGAGCTGCAAACCATTCTCATCCAATGCGAATGCAGCTTTCGGCAGCGCCTGAATTTCCCAAGTTCCGGGCTGCAGGTTAAACTGCCGAGTCAGTGAGGTGTGGTCCCAACCTGCGCCCACCCGTCAAGAACTGGGTCATATTCAAGGGCAATCGATGCTTCGTAAATCCGCTTTCCTGGGTGCTGCAGCGGCAGCTCTGGCAGTACTCGCAGCCCCGGCGCACGCCGCCTGGACTGGTCTGAACATGACCCGCGGGGTGAGCACCCTTTCCGGGGAAATCTATTCCCTGCACATGCTGATTTTCTGGGTCTGCACCGTGATCGGCGTCCTGGTTTTCGGCGTGATGATTTTCTCGCTGGTGAAGTTCCGCAAGTCGCAGGGTGCGGTGCCGGACACGCAGCTGCTTCACAGCACCAAGGCCGAGATCATCTGGACCGCCATTCCGGTGGTCATCCTCGTGGTGATGGCCGTGCCGGCTGCCCGCACGCTGATCCGCATTGAAGACGCCTCGAACACCGAGGTGACCATCAAGGTCACGGGCTACCAGTGGAAGTGGCAGTACGAGTACCTCGACGAGAACGTCAGCTTCTTTTCAACGCTGTCGCGCGACAGCGATGCCGCGCGGCAGCTGAATTCGGGTGTTGATCCTAAATCGGTCCCGGATTATCTGTTGAGTGTCGACAATCCGCTGGTGGTGCCGGTCGGCAAGAAAGTACGCATCCTGCTTACCTCGCAGGACGTGATCCACGCCTGGTGGGTGCCGGCGCTGGCCGTCAAGAAGGACGCCATTCCCGGATTCATGAACGAACTGTGGTTCCAGATTCAGCCGGACAAGGCGGGCCTGTATCGCGGCCAGTGCGCCGAGCTCTGCGGGCGCGATCACGGCTTCATGCCGATCGTCGTCGATGCGAAGTCGCCGGCTGACTATGCCGCCTGGCTGGCCACCAAAAAGCCAGCGCCAGCACCCGCAGCAGTTGCCGCCAACGTCGCCAACTAGACCGCCTCGAACCGAATCCAGAACCGAGTAACGCACATGGCCCATTCCACGCACGCCGACCACGCTGATCACGCCGACCACGAACACCACGGTCCGCCGAAGGGTTTCATCCAGCGCTGGGTGATGACCACCAATCACAAGGACATCGGCACCCTATATATGGTGTTCGCGCTGCTAATGTTCTTCATCGGCGGCACGATGGCGATGGTCATCCGCCTCGAGCTGTTCCAGCCAGGCCTGCAGTTCGTCGATCCGCAGTTCTTCAATTCGATGACCACCATGCACGCGCTGGTCATGATCTTTGGCGGCGTCATGCCGGCCTGGGTCGGCCTTGCCAACTGGATGATCCCGATGCAGGTCGGCGCGCCGGACATGGCGCTGCCGCGCATGAACAACTTCAGCTTCTGGATCCTGCCGTTCGCCTTCATCCTGCTGCTCTCCACGGCGTTCCTGCAGAGCGGTTCGCCGGCTGGCGGGTGGACGCTGTATCCACCGCTGTCATTGCAGGGCGGTGACAGCTTCCCGATGGCGATCTTTGCCATCCACATGATGGGCATCTCGTCGATCATGGGCGCCATCAACGTGATCGTGACGCTGATGAACATGCGTGCTCCGGGCGTGACGCTGCTGCGCATGCCGCTGTTCTGCTGGACCTGGCTGATCACCGCGTATCTGCTG
>JBDSGY010000484.1:0-5306 GCA_039918755.1 Steroidobacteraceae bacterium | reverse complement strand
ATCGAGTTGAGTGCGGCGATCGTCCATTGCAATGTCGCTGCCTCACCAGCCGGATCGCGCGGCATCAGCTGATCGCTCGCGCGGGCCAGATGTAGCAGGCTGGCGCCGCTCTCAAACATCGCCAGTCCCTCGTCCTCCAGGAACGGGACCTGGCCGAATGGCTGCTGTGCCAGGTGGTTGGTCTCGCGACCATCGAAGGCAATCGTCCGCACCGAGTACTTGCGACCGGCTTCCTCGCACGCCCATCGCAGCCTGAGATCGCGCACGAAACCACGCGGTCCCGGCGGCACCCAGTCCAGCGTCCAGATGGTCAGTTCGCTCATGACAGCGCACCATTGGAACTGAATTCCGCGAGACGCTCGAGTCCGCTGGTCCAGCCTTTGCTATGCGATTCGCGTGCGCCCGCCGGCAGTTGCTCGTGGGTGACGACGACTTCGGTGCGCTGGTCCCGCTGCACAAAATCCACGGTAACCAGGGTTTCGCAGCGCTCCGTGCCTTGGGAAACCCATGTGAACACCAGGCGACGAGGGCGATCGATCACGCGGTACACACCATTGTGGGCGTAGGTGTTCTCGTCACCCTGCATGTTGATTTCGTAAGCACCGCCAACGCGGGCGTCGACCTTCGCGCTCGTATGACGGATGCCGTCCGGACGCATCCAGATGCCAAGTGCTGCGGGGTCGAGCCACGCATCGAAGATCTCTTCGGGAGAAGCGGCGATCGTGCGTCGCACGACCAGGGCGGAGGCGGTGACAGCTTTCGCGGCGGCATTCATTTGCGGTTCCTCTTCTTGTCCAGAACGTACGTTTCAAGGGCGGCAAGGCGGCCTTCCCAGAAGGAGCGGTAATGCTCGATCCAGGCCGATGCTTCGGCCAGCGGTTTGGCGTTGAGCGAGAGCATGTGGTCGCGACCGGTTACCGAGCGTCGCAGCAGCCCGGCGCGTTCCAGCGTGCGGATGTGCTTCGACACCGAGTTCAACGAGATCGGGAACGCGCCTGCGATGTCGGTGACGCGTGCATCGGAGTCCTGCAGCCGCGCGAGAATCGCACGCCGCGTGGGATCGCCGAGAGCGCTGAAAACACCATCCAGGCCAGCAGATTTATATTCACCCATACGGGTGAATATTGAGACGAGCGACCCGGATTGTCAAGCGCCAGCAATCACTTCCGGCGCGGCGCTGTCTATACGTCGAGTTCGATGCTCACGGGGCAGTGGTCCGAGCCCATGACATCGGCGTGGATCTTCGCTTCCTTCACATGGGTCTTCAGCGCCTGTGACACCAGCACGTAGTCGATGCGCCATCCAACATTGCGCGCCCGCGCGTTGGCGAAATGGCTCCACCACGAGTAGTGCCCGTTGCCGAAGGTGAAGAGGCGGAAAGTGTCGATGAATCCGGCATCCACGAAGTTCTGGAAGCCCTCGCGCTCCTCATCGGTGAATCCCTTCTTGCCGCGGTTGGGCTTGGGATTGGTCAGGTCCAGTTCGGTGTGGGCGACGTTGAGGTCACCGCAGAACACCACCGGCTTCGTCATCTCGAGCTGTTTGCAGTATGCGAGAAACGCGGGATCCCAATGCTTGTGCCGCAGCGCGACGCGCGAAAGGTCTTCCTTCGCATTCGGCGTATACACGGTGACCACGTAGAACTTCTCGAATTCCGCGGTGACCACGCGGCCTTCATTCCAGGAATCGCGCTTGAGTTCGTCGGCGAAGCTGAACTTCGCCGCGAAGTCATCGGGAAAACCATTCACGACATGAAGCGGCTGCACGCGCGAGAAGATGGCTGTGCCGGAATAGCCCTTCTTCTCCGCCGAATTCCAGTATTCGTGGTACCCCGCCAGGTCGACTTCGGCCTGGCCGCGCTCGGCTTTGGTTTCCTGCAGGCACAGGATGTCCGGCTGGTGCTCGGCGATGAACTGCTGGAAGGTGCCTTTGCGGACAACGGCACGAATGCCATTGACGTTCCACGAATAGATTTTCATGCGGCGTTCCCTTAAGGGTCCAGACCTTCGTCCTTGCGCGCCTTCTGCACAGAGGGACGGGCGCGGACGCGCTCGTAGAACGCACTCAGTTTCGGAAACTGCTCGATATTGACCCCGACGCGCGAACGCCAGCTCAAGGTCACGTACAGGTAGGCGTCCGCCACCGTGAAGTTGTCACCGGTGAGGAAAGGCTGGTCGCCCAGGGAATTTTCGATGAACTGGTGCCCCGCGGCGATCAGCTCGCGTGCCGCCGCCTTCACTTCGTCGGTGCTGCCTGGCTTGAACAGTGGCCCATGGCTCTTGTGCACTTCGGAATTCACGTAGGCCAGCCATTCCATTACTCGGAAGAAGCCAATCGTGCCGGCTTCCGGCGCCAGCTTGTGCGACTTGTCCAGCGTCGAGATGTAGCTGAGCACCGCCACGTTCTCGGTCAGCATCTCGCCATTGTCGAGGATCAGCACGGGCACGTAGCCTTTCGGATTGAACGACAGGAAGTCCTTGCCGTCAGCGGTCTTCTTCGTCGCGCGGTCGACGGCATACGCCTCGAAAGTCTGGCCCGCTTCGATCAGGCTGATGCAGGACGCGAGCGAACACGCGCCATTCAGATAATAAAGTTTCATAGCAGTAATCCTCGGGTGAATAGCCGTGCATTCTAGCGCCGCCGGGGTTGTCTTCAGCCCGGAACCAGCACCGTCAGTTTCAAATCGGGGCGCTGCGCCACGCGCAGCGTGAACTGATCATATTCGACGCGGCCGCGCCGGGGGTGCAGGAGGCAGCGGCGCCCGCCATCGCGGGACAATACCTGCTGCGACTTCCAGGCGGCCGCAAACTGGGTGCTGCCATCGGCCAGCTCCTGCACCAGACTCCTGCGCACCGGGTCGTCGCGCCATGCCGCAGTATCCGCCCGATACTCGGCCACCAGGCGCTGCGTCCGGTCGTTCCAGTTCACGATGAACTTTCGCGCCGCGGGATGCAGGAACACGAAACGCAGCAGGTTGCGATCACCGGTCCGGGCGCCGAGCCAAGGGGCGAACAGCTCAGTGGCAGCCCTGTTCCACACCACTGCATCCCAGTGACGGTCGAGCACATAGGCCGGAGTGCGGATGGCATCCACCAGCCCGCGCAGCTGCTGCGGGTCCGCTTCTGCAGCGCGGGGTGGCGCCGGGTCGGCGCGTGCCGCCAGCTCGAACAGGTATTGCCTTTCAGCGCGAGACAGCCTGAGTCCGCGCGCGATCGCCGCCAGTGTGGGAACCGACACCGCTGTAGTGCGTCCCTGTTCGATCCATGTGAACCAGGTGGGACTGATGCCGCAGAGCAGGGCGGCCTCCTCACGTCTCAGCCCTGGCGCGCGCCGCCGCTGGCCGGCCGGCAGGCCGAAATCCGCAGGCAGCAGCCGGTCGCGCCGCGCGCGCAGGAACTCACCCAGTTGCAGCCGGAGGTTTTGGGGTTGCATGAGATAATAGGATAACGTGTTAGCTGGTAACAGGATAATTCCGCCGCGAGGATGTTCCCAGGCCACCATCCACGTCGGGAGACCACCATGCGCACCCACACTCAAACTGTTGTCGCCCAGTTCGATCCGAAGTCGCAGGCCTACCTGACCAGCGCAGTCCACGCCGCCGGCCCCGACCTGAAGCTTGCCAGCCAGCTGGTGCAGCAGCCTGGCCTGCCACGCGGCGCCTTGCTGGATGTGGGCTGTGGCGCCGGCCACCTCGCCTTCGCACTGGCGCCGCATTTCGAGCGCGCAGTGGCCGTCGATCCCGCGCCGGCCATGCTTGCCACGGTCGCGGCCGCGGCGGCACAGCGCGGCCTGCCGCAAATCCAGGTGCAGCAGGCCATCGCGGAGAACCTGCCTTTCGCGGCGGGCAGCTTTCATGTGGTGGGCAGCCGCTATAGCGCGCATCACTGGCGCGATGTGCCCGCGGCATTGCGCGAGATGCGGCGCGTCGCCACGCCTGGCGCGATGCTGCTGATGATCGACCTCATGGGTGACGAGCGCCCGCTCGTCGATACGCACCTGCAGGCCATCGAACTGCTGCGCGATCCCAGCCATGTGCGCGACTACTCGCCTTCGCAGTGGCGCTGCATGCTGCGGGACGCCGGCTTCGACGTGCAGCGGGAAGCCTTCTGGCCCACCCGCCTGCAGTTCAGCTCATGGGTCGAGCGCATGCAGACAGCGCCTGTAAGTGTGGCTGTCATTCGCACCTTGCTTGCCGATGCGGCGCAGGAAGTGCGCACGGGACTGGGGGTGGAACCCGATGGTTCGTTCATACCACACACCGGGCTGTTCTGGGCGCGGGCGGCAGCGACCTGACGCGCCGCGGCGGGCTTTGGCGTTATCCTCGACATTGCTGTTCGAATGCGAGGCCCACGTGCACAACGATCCCGCTCCTTATGCAGTGCTGGAAGATGCCGCAGTTCGCGCGCGCCGCTATCTGGAATTCCTCGACGACCGCTCGGTAGCACCAGAGCCTGCAGCAATCGCTGCGCTCAAGCGCTTGGAAGAACCTCTGCCGGCTGGCCCGACGCCGGCGCGCGAAGTGCTGGCGCTGCTGGACGAGATCGTCTCGCCCGCAACGATGGCGATGGCCGGCGGGCGGTTCTTCGGCTTTGTCATCGGTGGTGCGTTGCCGGTGGCCGTCGCCAGCAACTGGCTCGCCACAGCATGGGACCAGAACGCTGCGCTGCAGGGCCCGACGCCCGGTGTGGCGGCGGTGGAGCAGGTTGCGTTGCGCTGGCTGCTCGGCCTGCTCGGCCTGCCGGCGCAGAGTGCGGGCGCATTCGTGACGGGTGGCACGATGGCCAACTTCACCGCACTGGCTGCTGCGCGGCATCGGGTGCTGGCGAATGCAGGCTGGGATGTGGAGGAGCAGGGCCTGTGCGGGTCACCGCCTGTCACCGTGATCGTCGGCGAGGAAGCGCATGCCACGCTGTTCAAGTCACTGAGCATGCTTGGCTTTGGTCGTGCCACGGTGGTCCGCGTGCCAGTCGATGGCCAGGGCTGCATGCGGGATGAGCTGCTGCCGCGTATCAGTGGTCCCACCATCGTCTGCACCCAGGCCGGCAATCTCAACACCGGTGCTTTCGATCCGGTCCAGCAGGTATGCGAACGCGTGCAGGGCGATGGTGCCTGGGTGCATGTGGATGGCGCCTTTGGCCTGTGGGCGCGCGCTTCGCGACGGCTTTCCTCGCAGGCGGAAGGACTGGAGCGCGCCGACTCCTGGGCCACGGACGCGCACAAATGGCTCAACGTGCCCTATGACTCGGGCCTGGCGTTCGTCCGCGACGCGGCAGCATTGCGTGCTGCGATGGCAGTCACCGCGGCCT
>JBDSGY010000483.1:0-3858 GCA_039918755.1 Steroidobacteraceae bacterium | reverse complement strand
CGCGCATCGAGGGCGATCAGCCGGCCGTCGAGCGCACCGATGTAGATCCTGCCTTTCCACGCCGCGATGCCGCGTGCCGACGGCCCGCAGCAGGCCAGTCGCGCCCATTCCGGCGCCACCTTGGGGTCGAAGGTCCACAGCACCTTGCCATTGCGCCCGTCATAGGCGGTGACCACGTTCCACACGGACACGTTGAAGAGGACGCCATCGATGAACAGGGGCGTAGCCTGCACGCCGCGAAAGGTGTTGAGGTCCGCATACCAGGCTAGTCCGAGCTGTCCCGCATTGGCGTCGTTGATCTGCTGCAGGGGGCTGAAACGCTGTTCATCCCAGCTGCGGCTGTAGGACATCCACTGGCCCGGCTCCGCGTCTGCATTGCCGAGACGGCGCGAATCCACGTTGGCGGGGGTGGGTGCCGCCGCAGTGGTTATCACCGGCAAGGCGAGCAGCATCACGAGCAAGGCGCGGGCAATTCGTATATCGGCCATGGCGGGGACCTGAATGGATCGGAGCCGTATTCTATGCGGTACCATTGCCAGCATTAGAATTCGAAATGCCGGGGTTGCGAAATGAAGCGTTCAGTAGCCACCATGCTGCTTCTCCTGGCGGCAGGATCACTGCAGTCGGCCGAATATCCTCCCGCCCCACGTCTGCTGGCCGCCGACTGTGACCGGGCCTGCCTCTACGGGTTTGTCGATCAATACCTGGATGCACTGAAGCAGAAGGACGCCACCCGCCTGGCGTGGGCGCGCAACGCGCGTTACACCGAGAACAATGTCGAACTGCCCGTGGGCGAAGGGCTGTGGGGCACGATTACCGGCCTCGGCAGCTACAAGCTGCGCTTTGCCGATTCCTCCAATGGGCAGGTCTCGGTGTTCGGTGCGCTGGATGAAGCCGATGCAACCTCCGCCTATGCCTTGCGGCTGAAGGTGGTGGATCGGAAGATCAGCGAGGCCGAGATGCTGGTGGTGCGCATCAAGGATTTCGGCGCGCTGGGCGCCGGCCCGAATCCCTTTGCCAATCCGCGCTTCGACGACAAGCCCATCCTGCTGCAGAACCTGAAACCGGGCGAGGGGCGGCCGCGCGCGCGGATGGTCTCGCTGGCCGATGGCTACTTCGACACGCTGCAGCTCAATGATGGCCAGTTGTTCACGGAATTCGACCAGGCGTGCAACCGCATCGAGAACGGCCTGCAGACCACCAACAACCCCGCCATGCCGCTGGGCCCCACTTCTGCGCTCGGCTGTGCCGACCAGTTCAAGCTGGGTGTCTACCGCTATGACGACCGCCTGCGCGCGCGCCGTTATCCACTCGTGGATGAAGAGCGCGGCATCGTGCTCGCCGCGGGCTTCATCGATCACTCCGGGCGCCTGGGCGAGTTCAAACTCACGGATGGCACCGCCAACACCTCGGTGATCCGCCATCCACACTCGTTCTATTTCCTCGAGCTGTTCAAGATAGTTGACGGCAAGCTCAGGCAGATCGAATCCGTCTTCATTACCGTGCCTTACAACATGCCCTCACCCTGGAGTTCACCATGAAGTCCGCATGCATCGTTGCTGCAACGCTCGCACTCACCTTGTCCGCTGCTGCGGTACAAGCCCAGCAGAGGAAAGTCGAGGTGATGGCAAGCGGCACTCCGGTCGCGCCCAGCGGGTTGCAGGATCAGCCTTTGGGCAAGGGTCCGTTCGCATACCACACGGCCGAGCAGCAGGACGTGCGCGTCACCGTTTTCGCGCGCGGCCTGGAGTATCCGTACAGCATCGCGTTCCTGCCCACTGGTGAGCTGCTGTTCACTGAGCGGCCAGGACGGTTGCGCATCATCCGCAATGGCGTGCTCGATCCCAAGCCGATCGCCGGCGGGCCTGCGGCGCGCTTCGCCGGCAAATCCGGTTCGCTGGGCGCCGTGCATGGCTACATGAGCCTGGTGGTGCATCCGCGCTTCGCCGAAAACCATTTCATCTACTTCAGCTACAACAAACCCATCGACGCGCAGCGGTCTGCCGTGTCGATCGTGCGTGCGCGCCTCGAGAACGGTGCACTCACGGACATCCGCGAGTTCCTCGGCAATGATGGCCTTCGCGGCAGTGTCGCCCTCGCGATGACCCCCGACGGCATGCTGTTCGTCGGCACTGGCGGCGATGCGGCGGCGCAGGATCCCAAAGTGCTGTCCGGCAAGATCCTGCGGCTGCGCGATGACGGGACGGTGCCGCAGGACAACCCCTTTGTCGGCAAGGAAGGCTATCGGCCGGAGATCTACACGATGGGCCATCGCTCATCGCTGGGGCTGACGGTGCATCCGACCTCTGGCGAAGTGTGGCTGAGCGAGATGGGACCCAATGGCGGCGACGAGATCAATGTCCTCAAGCCCGGCCGCAACTACGGCTGGCCGCTGGTGAGCCTGGGCCGTAGCTATCCTGGTCCCTGGCAGGCCAAGGTCAATGAGCCGACGCACGCCGGCTACGAACCCCCGGTCATCTACTGGACGCCTTCGATATCGGTTTCCGGCCTCACGTTCTACACCGGCGACAAACTGCCCAAGTGGAAGGGCGATCTGTTCGTCGGCGGCCTGCGCTATGGCGAAGTGCCCGGCACCGGGCGGCTCGACCGGGTGCTCCTCAATGACAAGCTGGAAGAGCTGCGCCGCGAATCACTGCTCACCGACCTGCACCAGCGTATCCGTGACGTGAAGCAGGGCCCCGATGGATTCCTGTACGTCGCCACCGACGAGGCAACCGGCGCGATCCTGCGCATAGAGCCCGCCAGATAGCGCGGGCGTTCCCGTTACTGCAGTGCCAGCGCTATCAACTCGCCGGCACTGCCCGGCGCGCCAGCCGGCACGATGATGTACTGCTTGCCGCCGACGGCATAGGTCATCGGAATGCCGGTCTGTCTGACGCCCAGGTCCATCTCCCAGATGATCTCGCCCGTTCGTTTGTCATGCGCGCGGAATTTGTTGCCGCCTTCGCTGGCGACGAACATTCCGGCGCCTTCGCCCGCGAAGAGCAATGAGCGTGTGACCAGCAGGCCGGCGCGGTCGTCATGGCCCGTGCGCGGGATATTCAGGCCGCGCAGCTTCTCGTGATTGCGCACGGTGTCGGGGGTCTCGCCGTTGGCCACCGTCCACAGCTTCCTGCCGCTGTTCAGGTCGATGGCGACGATGGTTCCCCACGGCGGACGCGCCAGCGGCAGGCCAAACGGCCCGGCGGTGCGGCTGCTCGCTGACAGGATGTAACGCAGGTTGGAACGCTTCTCGTCGCTGCCCAGGCCCATCAGGGTGATGGTCGAGGTGGACGACACATACATCACGCCGCTCTCCGGATCGGCCACTGCGCCCTGCCAGTTTGCGCCACCCTGTGAGCCCGGCACCTGCAGCGTGCCCCCCTGGGTCGGCGTGACGATCGACGGTGGAGTGAAGAGCGGACCCATGCGATAGCGCGCGGCGATCTTCTTGGCTTCAGCAAAGATCTCCGGCGTCAGGTTGTTGAGGCTGTCTTCCGTCACGCCCTGCCGTTCGAACGGTTCAGGCAGGGAAGGGATGGGCTGCGTGGGCGACGTCGCCTCACCCGGCACATCACTCTGGGGAACGGCGCGTTCGACGATCGGCCACACCGGCACGCCGGTGACACGATCGAACATATAGGTAAGCCCCTGTTTCGACACCTGCGCGACGGCGGGAATCTTCTTGCCGCGGACGGTGATGTCGAGCAGCAGCGGTGCGGCCGGCGTGTCGTAATCCCAGATGTCGTGATGCACCAGCTGGAAATGCCAGCGCCGCTGGCCGGTGCGGGCATCGACACACACCAGGCTGCTTGAATAGAGGTTGTTGCCAGGTCGGTGGCCACCGTAAAAATCGCT
>JBDSGY010000482.1:0-4657 GCA_039918755.1 Steroidobacteraceae bacterium | reverse complement strand
AGGCTACAAGGTCAAGGACGTATTCGCCCAGACCGCCGCCTACTGCAAGGGCAATTAAGGGAGCCGCCTCGTGAAGAATCTGCGCCATATCCTGATTGCCGCTGCCCTGGGTCTGCTCGCCGCCTGCGGCGGCGGTGCGCCGACTACGGTCAATCCCAATACCACTGCACCGACGGTCACGGACTACACTGGTCCCGCGCCGTCCACGGCCGACGTACAGTCGTTCCGCATCAATCTGTGGGAAAACATCAAGGCAAACAACCGCTGCGGCGGTTGCCACAATTCCACCGGCCAGACGCCGCGCTTCGCGCGCAATGACGACGTGAACCTCGCCTATGCGGATGCCAACGGTGTCGTGAACCTGACGCAGCCGGACCAGTCGAAGATGGTGCTCAAGGTCGCTGGCGGCCATAACTGCTGGCTGTCGAGCAACTCTGCGTGCGGCGACATCCTCACCACATGGATCCGCAACTGGGCGGGTTCGGTGGCCGGTGGCGGCACGCAGATCCAGCTGCAGGCGCCCAACGACGTGAGCGTCGGGTCGAGCAAGACCTTCCCCGATACGTCCACTCTGTTCGAATCCACCATCTGGCCGCTCGTCCGTGGCCAGGGCAACTGCGTGCGGTGCCATTCACCGAATGCCGCCACCCCACAGTCGCCGTTCTTCGCCAGCGCCGACAAGGCCGAGGCCTATGCGGCCGCGCGCGCCAAGATCGATCTGGATACGCCTGCCAACTCGCGCTTTGTGCTGCGCCTGAAGGATGAATCCCACAACTGCTGGTCGCAGAGCTGCGCAACCGATGCCAACGTGATGCTGGGCGCGATCAACGCCTTCGCCAATGGCATCACCGTCGCGCCGATCGATCCGGACCTCGTGATCAGCAAGGCGCTGACACTATATGACGGCACGGTGGCCGCGGGCGGCAATCGCTACGAGACCCAGACCATCGCCAAGTACGAGTTCAAGACGGGCACCGGCAGCACCATCTTCGACACCAGCGGTGTCGAGCCGGCGCTCAACCTCAACATGTCCGGCGACATCTCCTGGATGGGCGGCTGGGGCGTGAACATCAAGTCGGGCGGCAAGGCCCAGGGCACCACCACGGGCAGCAAGAAGCTGGCCGATCGCATCAAGGCCACCGGTGAGTATTCGATCGAGGTCTGGGCTGCGCCCGCCAACGTGACGCAGGAAGACGCCTATGTGGTGAGCTACTCCGGCGGCGTGATGTCACGCAATGCCACGCTGTCGCAGCGTGCCTACCAGTACGAGGCGCTGTCCCGTTCCAGCACCACCGGCGCCAACGGCGCCCCGGCGCTGCTGACACGCGACGCGGACCGTGACGCACAGGCTTCGCTGCAGCATGTGGTGCTGACCTACGATCCGGTCAACGGCCGTCGCCTGTACGTGAACGGCAATTACACCGGTGACGCCGATCCACGCGGCGGCGGCTCGCTCTCGGACTGGGACGATACCTTCGCCCTGGTGCTGGGCAACGAAACGTCCAACAACCGCCAGTGGCAGGGCGTGATCCGCTTTGCCGCAGTCCACAGCCGTGCACTGACGCTGGCGCAGATCCAGCAGAACTTCGTGGCGGGCGTGGGTGAACGCTACTTCCTGCTGTTCAATGTCACCGCGCTGTCCGGCGTGCCGCAGAGCTACATCATGTTCGAGGTCAGCCAGTACGACAGCTTCAGCTACCTGTTCACCAAGCCGACCTTCATCAGCCTCGACCCGGCTGCCCGTCCAGGATCGATTCCGATCCAGGGCGTGCGCATCGGCGTCAACGGCAGTGAGGCGCATACCGGCCAGGCCTACGCCAATGTGGACCTCTCGATCGCCGATGCGAATTACACATCGACCAGCGGCCAGTTGATGTCGGAGGTGGGGACCGTCATCGGCCTGCAGAAGGGGCCGGCGTCGGACCAGTTCTTCCTGACCTTCGACCGCATCGGCACCCACACGTTTGCGCGCACGCCGGTCACCGGCGTGACCCAGGCGCCGGTGGACCTGACGCCGCACTCCGACATCGGCATGCGTACCTTCGAGCAGCTCAACCAGAGCATGTCGCGCATCACGGGTGTGCCCACCACCAATGCAGGTGTGCGCAGCACCTACCTGCAGGTGCAGCAGCAGCTGCCGCCGGTGCCAAGCATCGAGGCGTTCCTCGCCTCGCACCAGACCGGCGTGGCGCAGCTGGCCATCAAGTACTGCTCGGTGATGGTGGACAACGCCACCACGCGTGCAGCGTTCTTCCCCTCACTGAATGTCGGCACGTCGCCCGCGACGCAGTTTGCCGATGCCAATGGCAAGGACATCCTGGCCTCGCCGCTGCTGCAGAAGGCGGTGGGCGCGAACATCGCCAGCCAGCCCGCAGACAGCGCGGTGCGCGCCGAACTGCACGCGCTGATCGGCAAGCTCGCGAACAAGCCGGGTGCCAACAGCGCCACCGTCGCCAAGGCGGCCTGCGCCGCGGCGCTGGGCAGCGGCGTGTTGTCGATACAGTAAGCACACGGACTCACGGAAAGGACTTAAGACCATGCGCTACATCCGCAAGATCCCCAAGGGCCGTGGCCTGAACGAGCCGATTCTGCACGGCGACCACAAGCAGCCGGTCTCGCGCCGCGACTTCCTCTCGGCGGGACTCATCACCGGCACGGCCACCGTGGTCGTGCCCACCGTGATGAGCCTGCTCGCGGCCAAGGCAGCGCGCGCCGACGTCAGGACTGACCTGAATTTCCTGGGGCTCGCGAACTGCGGCCTCGAGGGCGGCGCAGGCAAGATCCCGTTCATCTGCTTCGATCTATCCGGTGGCGCCAATATCGCCGGTTCCAACGTGCTGATCGGCAAGCAGGGTGGACAGCTTGATTTCCTGACCACCGCGGGTTATTCCAAGCTCGGCATTCCCGGCAACATGACGCCGAACCTGCCGACCTTCACCGATTCGACTTTCGGCCTCGCGTTTCATTCCGACAGTGCGTTCCTGCGCGGCATGAAGATGCGCGCTGCGGTCACTACAGCCGCCAGCACCAACGGCACCGTCATTGCCGCGCGTTCGGAGAACGATACGGGCAACAATCCGCATAACCCCATGTACGGCATCGCCCGCACGGGCGCCAAGGGCGAGCTGCTGACGCTGATCGGTTCGGTGAGCTCGGATTCCGGCGGCAATTCAATGGCTCCGGCCGCCATGATGGATCCGAAGGTGCGCCCGACCAAGGTCGATCGCGCCAGCGACGTGACCGGTCTGGTCGATACCGGCGAACTCGGCACGCTGTTCCCCGATCCGAATGATGCAGTCGCGGTGATGGAATCGATGGCGGTGCTGACCAACAGCAAGCACGGCGCGGTTACCACCGGCCTCACCAACGATGCTTCGCTGAAGGATTTCAACAAGTGCGGCTTCGTGAAGTCCGCTTATCTCGCTGAGCGCTTCAACAATCCCGCATCGCTGAATCCCGGCATCGATCCGAAAATCGTCGGCCCGGCCGGCATCTTCAGCCAAGCCGAATACGACGCGGACGGTGAGTTCCGCAAGACCGCCGCCGTCATGAAGATGGTCATCGACGGCAATGCCGGCGCCGGCACGATCCAGATGGGCGGTTTCGATTATCACACTGGTGACCGTTCCACTGGCGAGATGCGCGACCTGCGTGCCGGCCAGTGCATCGGCGCCTGCCTCGAATACGCAGCCCGCACCAACCGCCCACTCATGCTGTACGTGTTCAGCGACGGTTCGCTGTCTTCCAACGGCATGATCGACAATTCAGTGAATGGTCGTGGCAAGGGTGTATGGACAGGCGACAACCAGGCCACGGCTTCGGCCTTCTTCCTCGTGTTCCGGCCCGGCCAGAGGCCCGTGCTGCGCGCCGCCAGCATGAACCAGATCGGCTGGTTCAGTGGCGATGGCTCGGTGGTGACCTCGTCGCATCCCGGTGCGAACGCGGTCAACCTGCTGGTGGAGCTGGTGCTGCTGAACTACATGGGCCTGCATGGGCAGGAAAACCAGTTCGCGGCGTCTGGATTCTTCCCGGGTCAGGGGCTGGGCGGGGTGACCCAGCGCGATGCCCTGACCGCATTTGCGCCAATCGTGTGAACGGAGTCATTGCCCGCAGACCACGACGCGCTATCCTTTCGCATACTGTTAAATAGCGTTCGTGGTGCTGGCTGCCGTGCAGAATCGACGTAACTCCTTATTTCTGCTGGCTGCAGCGCTGCTGGGGGCCGCCCTGTGCGGGGCCGCCGAGCCGTCGTACCGCCTGCTGGGACAGTCCGCGCCCGATTTCGCGCTCAGGGCCACATCGGGTTCCAATTTCCGCCTGTCCGAACATCGTGGCGAAGTCATGCTGGTCGCGTTCTGGGGCAGTCGTTGCGGTCAGTGTGGCGGCCAGCTGGCCGCGCTGAGCCGCATGGTCGATACCTACCACTCGGCCGGGCTCGCCGCATTTGCCGTCAACGTCGACGACAACCAGGTGGCTGCCGCCGAGTTCGCGATGGCGCATCCGGTGACCTTCCCGATGCTGCTTGATCCGGCCAAGGCCATCGCGCGCCAGTATCAGGTGGACAACCTGCCGATGCTGTTGCTGGTGGATCGCGCCGGCGTGATTCGTTACGTGCATCGCAGCTATCGCAGTGGCAGCGATGCACAGTACCTGGACC
>JBDSGY010000481.1:0-3008 GCA_039918755.1 Steroidobacteraceae bacterium | reverse complement strand
GTGCTGCCGCAGTTCCTCGGCCCGATCTCGCAGGTGCCGCCCATGTATTCGGCGCTGAAGCGCGATGGGCAGCCGCTGTACCGTCTGGCGCGGCAGGGCATCGAGGTTGAGCGCGAGGCCCGCGCCGTCGTGATCCATCAGCTCACGCTGGAAGGTGTCGATGGCGCCGCCGCCCGGTTTCGCGCCCGCGTTTCCAAGGGCACCTACATCCGGACTCTGGCGGAAGACCTTGCCCGCGCGGTGGGCAGCTGCGCGCACCTGACCGCGCTGCGTCGCAGCAGCGTCGCGCCTTTTGAAGCCTCGGCGATGATTTCGCTCGAAGTGGTCGAAGCCGCGCCCCAATCTGCCGCGCTGCTGGCTCCGGACGCCGCACTGGCCCATATGCCCGCGGTCACCCTGGATGCCGAGCGGGCTCGCCGGCTGCGGCTGGGACAGGCCGTAAGCTGCCTCGCCGCTGATGAATCAAGCCCCCTGGTCAGGGTGTACGCGCCCGACGGGCGGTTTTCGGGAATCGGCGGCATCGAGCGCGCTGGCGCCGCCGGACCGATTCTGAAGCCAGTCCGTCTTTTCAACGATTTAGGTCCGGATTCGACTTGAGACGGCCCGGGCTCGCGGTTAGAATGCCGCGCTTTCCAAAGGTCCAGAAGACAGAACGAACAATGGCACTATCGACTGAAAAGAAGAGCGGCATCCTCACGCAGTTCGGCCGCGCACCGACGGACACGGGTTCGCCTGAAGTCCAGATCGCGTTGCTCTCCGAGCGGATCACAGGTCTCGGTGGCCACTTTGCCGCGCACAAGAGTGATCACTCCTCGCGTCGCGGTCTGGTGAAGATGGTCAACCAGCGTCGCAAATTGCTGGACTACCTGAAGTCCACCAAACCGCAGAAATATCAGGAAGTCGTAGAGCGGCTCGGATTACGCCGCTAGTCGACCTCTTCGGGCCGCGCCATGAAATTGCGCGGCCCGATTCGTATGTGGCACTGAATTCCGTGCCGTCAGAAACAGCATCAATCTTCGAGGTCAAGCAATCGTGAGCATTGCCAAGCAATCCTTCCTGTTCGGTTCGCAGACAGTCACCATCGAAACCGGTGAGCTGGCTCGCCAGGCAGACGGCGCGGTCGTCGTTTCCATGGGTGACACCGTAGTTCTGGTCACGGCAGTCGCGCGCAAGCAGGCGCAGCCGGGCAAGGATTTCTTTCCGCTGACGGTCAACTACCAGGAAAAGACCTACGCAGCCGGTCGCATCCCCGGTGGCTTCTTCCGTCGCGAAGGTCGCCCCAGCGAAAACGAAACGCTGACCTCGCGCCTGATCGATCGCCCGATCCGCCCGCTGTTCCCGGATGGCTTCTACAACGAAGTGCAGGTCGTGCCCACTGTCGTCTCGCTCGATCCGAACATTCGCGCCGACATTCCTGCATTGCTTGGCGCTTCCGCAGCACTCGCGCTGTCGGGCGTACCGTTTGCTGGCCCCATCGGCGCCGCACGCGTTGGTTACAAGAACGGCGCCTATCTGCTGAACCCGACCAAGGAAGAAGCCGAAGGCTCGCGTCTGGATCTGGTGGTTGCTGGCACCGCCGGCGCCGTGCTGATGGTGGAATCCGAAGCTGACTGCCTCTCCGAGGAAGTGATGCTGGGTGCCGTGGTGTTCGGCCACGAGCAGATGCAGGTGGCGATCAATGCCATCGTGGAACTGGTCAAGCAGGCCGGCAAGCCGAAGTGGGACTGGAAGCCAAGCGAAACCGATGCGGAGCTCGTGAGCTTTGCGTCGGCACAGACCGAGGCTGCACTGGCCGAGGCCTATCGCATCACCGAGAAGCAGCAGCGTTACACCAAGGTCGGCGAGATCAAGGCTGCCGCAGCCGCTGCCGTGCCGATGGTGGGCGATGCGCCGAAGTGGTCTGCGCAGGCTCTGTCCAACCAGATCCACGCTCTCGAAAGCAAGATCGTCCGCGAGCGCATCCTCAACGGTGAGCCACGCATCGACGGCCGCGACTACAAGACGGTGCGTCCGATCCAGATCAGGGTGGGCGCGCTGCCACGCACGCATGGTTCATCGCTGTTCACCCGCGGCGAGACGCAGGCGCTCGTCACCGCAACGCTTGGCACCGGCCGCGATGCACAGATGATCGACGCGCTCGACGGCGAGCGCCGCGAGCCGTTCATGCTGCACTACAACTTCCCTCCGTTCTCGGTGGGCGAGACCGGCATGATGGGTTCGCCAAAGCGCCGCGAAATCGGCCACGGCAACCTGGCACGCCGCGGCATTGCCGCCGTGCTGCCGGTGATGACGGACTTCCCGTACGTCATCCGCGTGGTTTCGGAGATCCTCGAGTCCAACGGTTCGAGCTCGATGGCCTCGGTCTGCGGCACCAGCCTCGCGCTGATGGATGCCGGTGTGCCCATCAAGGCGCCGGTTGCCGGTGTCGCCATGGGCCTGGTGCTCGATGGCGCGCGCCACAAGGTGCTCACCGACATCCTGGGTGATGAAGATCATCTCGGCGACATGGATTTCAAGGTCGCCGGCACTGCCGACGGCATCACCGCGCTGCAGATGGACATCAAGGTCGAAGGCATCACGCCTGCGATCATGAAGGTGGCTCTCGATCAGGCACAGGCCGGTCGGCTGCACATCCTCGGCGAAATGAACAAGGTGCTGTCGACCGCGCGCACGAACATGTCGCAGTGGGCGCCGTCCATCATCACCATCAAGATCGATCCGGAGAAGATCCGCGACGTCATCGGCAAGGGTGGAGCAGTTATCCGCCAGATCACCGAAGAGACTGGCGCCACCATCGACATCGAGAACGATGGCACGGTGAAGATCGCTTCGGTCAACGGCTCGGCTGGTCGCGAAGCGCTGCGTCGCATCGAGCTCATCACGGCGGATGTCGAAGTGGGTCGTATCTATGAAGGCCGCGTTGCGCGCCTGATGGACTTCGGCGCCTTCGTCACCATCCTGCCGGGCCGCGATGGCCTGGTGCACATCTCGCAGATTTCCGACGAGCG
>JBDSGY010000480.1:0-4387 GCA_039918755.1 Steroidobacteraceae bacterium | reverse complement strand
CTCCTGCGTAGCCTGCTGCTGGCGCTGCTGTTCGGCACGCTCATCGCCTGCGACAAATCACTGGCCCAGGGCGAGTGGACCGGGACCTGGCGCGCCGCCCTGCAACTGCCAGGGGGAGAACTGCCCTTCGGCCTCGAGATCGCGCGCGAGCGCGGTGCCACAGTGGCCTGGCTGGTGAATTCCAGCGAACGCGTGAAGGTCACGGAAGTGACGATCGCAGGCGACGACATCCTGCTGCGCATGCCCGGCTTCGAGAATCGGATCACTGCAAGGCGCATGGGTCCGCAACTGCGTGGCGAATTACTGATGGTGAAAGCCGGGGGAAAGCGCCAGCAGATTCCCTTTGCAGCGCAGCGGGACCAGGCACCGCGGTTCTTTGCCGACGCGGCCAATCCAGGCGGCGACGTCTCCGGCAGGTGGGCCGCGAACTTCGCCGACGACGAGGGCGGCACCTACATCGCCGTGGGTGAATTCAGGCAGCAAGGCTCGGCAGTCAGCGGCACCTTCCTCACGCCCACCGGCGACTACCGCTATCTGAATGGCGAAATGCGCAACGGCAAGCTCTACCTCGGCACATTCAACGGCGGCCGTGTGTTCCTGTTCCACGCCAGCCTGGACAGCAGCGGCTCGCTGCCGGGTGAATACTGGTCCGGCCTCGCCTGGCACGAAAAATTCACGGCGCATCGCGATGAGAATGCCAGCCTCGGCGCAACGACGGCCGTCACTGCCATGAAGAGCTCGCAGGCACTCGGCTTTGCGTTTCCCGATCTTGCGGGCAACGTCGTCTCGCTGGGCGATGCGCGCTTCCGCGGCAAGGTGGTGGTAGTCACGCTGGCGGGCAGCTGGTGCCCGAACTGCCATGACGAAGCGGCATTCCTCGAGCCATACTTCCGCGCACACCAGGCTGACGGCCTCGAAGTCGTCAGCCTGATGTTCGAGCAGCTCGAGACCGTGGAAGAGTCGCGCGATGCAGTGCAACGCTTTCGCGACCGCTACGCCATAACCTATCCCCTGCTGCTGGCGGGAACCTCCGATCGTGTCGATGCGGCCACCAAGCTGCCGCAGCTCAATGGTGTATACGCGTATCCCACCACGATACTGCTGGACCGGAAGGGTCATGTGCGGCACATCCACACCGGCTTCTCGGGCCCTGCCACGGGACAGCATTACACCGACCTGACAACAGACCTCGACCAGCGCATCCGCGCTCTTCTGACAGAGAATACCTGATGCCTTCATTCGACACTGTCTCTGAAATCGACGGTCACGAGGTGACCAATGCCGTGGACCAGGCCACTCGCGAATTGACGCAGCGGTTCGACTTCAAGGGCACGAAGGCGGAATACACGCGCGAGATGAAGGAACCCTTCGTCGTGATCATGAAGGCCGAATCCGAGTTCCAGCTCAAGCAGATGCTCGACATCCTGAAGTTGCGCGTGGCAAAGCGCGGCATCGACGTCAGCTGCATGGAAGTAAAGGATCCGGAGACCAATCTTGCGGAAGCCCGGCAGAAGGTGATCCTCAAGCACGGCATCGATCAGGAGTCAGCCAAGAAGATCGTCAAGTCGCTGAAGGAAAGCGGCCTCAAGGTGCAGGCCCAGATCCAGGGTGACAAGGTGCGTGTCACCGGCAAGAAGCGCGACGACCTGCAGGAGGCAATTGCGCACCTGCGCAAGGCGGATCTGGGCGTGCCGCTGCAGTTCGAGAATTTCCGCGAATGAAGACGTCCACTGGCGATCACCCGGACTTTCTCGCAGGCGGGGGCGAGATGGGCGAGCGCATTCGCGCCTTTCCCTGGACCAATGCAGCGCTGGGCGAACCGCGTTCGTGGTCGCAGGGACTGCGCACCGCGGTGCGCGTGTTGTTGACGACACAGCATCCCGCGTTCATTTTCTGGGGACCGCAGCACTCGTGCCTGTACAACGACGCCTATTCGCGCTCACTGGGCCCGGAGAAGCACCCGTCCATCCTGGGCATGCCGGCCAAAGCCGCATGGCTGGAGATCTGGCCCATCATCGGCCCGCAGATCGACCACGTGATGCGGGGCGCCGGCGCGACATGGCACGAAAATCAACTCGTGCCCATCATCCGCCACGGCGCGCTGCAGGATGTGTACTGGACCTACAGCTACAGCCCCATCGATGATCCGGAATCCGCGCACAGCGTGGGCGGCGTGCTGGTGCTGTGCACCGAGACCACCGAACATGTGCTTGCGCGACAGCGTCTGCTCGAAGAGCGCGAACGTTTCGTGCAGTTGTTCGATCAGGCGCCCACGTTTCTCGCAGTGCTCGAAGGCCCGGAACACGTAATCGCCTTTGCCAATCCGGGCTACCTGAAGCTTGTTGGCCATCGGTCCATCCTGGGCCGGAGAGTGGCCGAGGTGCTGCCGGAAGCGGTTGCACAGGGCTATGTCGCGCGGCTGGACGAGGTCTACCGCACAGGCAGGTCCTATACGGCCTTTGGTGCCAGGTACGCCGCATCTCCCGCACCTGGCAGTCCGCTCGATGAGCGATACGTCGATTTCGTGTATCAGCCAATGACCAACCGCAGCGGCGAGGTGATTGGAATCCTCGTGCAGGGTGTTGACGTGACAGCGCGGGCGGAGGCGGATGCCGCGCTCGAGCTGAACCGCTCACGCCTTGAATATGCGACGCGTCTCTCGGGAGTCGGGTTCTGGTACTGCGACCTGCCCTTCGATGAACTCAAGTGGGACGACCGGGTCAAGGAGCATTTCTTCTTTGAACCGTCGGCCCGCATCACGATCGCGGATTTCTACGCCAGGATCCATGCAGAAGATCGCGAGCCGACCCGCCGCGCCATTGATAAATCGATAGACAGTCGAACTCCGTACGACATCGTCTACCGCACCGTGCATCCGGACACCGGCGCGGTCAAGTGGATACGGGCCCTCGGTGGCACCGACTATGCCGATGACGGCACGCCGACGCACTTCGACGGCGTCACGGTCGATGTGTCCGCGCAGAAGCTCGATGAGCAGCGATTGTTTGCTCTCAACAACCTTCTCCGTGAGCAGGACCGGCGCAAGGATGAATTCATTGCGACGCTGTCTCACGAACTGCGCAATCCGCTGGCGCCCATCCGGGCCGCCGCCAGGGTGATCGCCTCACCACACGTGGAGGCCACGCAGTTGCAGCGGGCGCAGCTCATCATCGAACGCCAGGTCGGCCAGATGGCATTGCTGCTCGACGACCTGCTCGACATCGCGCGCATCACCCAGGGCAAGCTGCGCCTCAAGAAGAGCACCGTGGTGTTGCTCGACGTGGTTGACGCGGCTGTCGAAGCGATCCGGCCTCTGCTGGATGGCAAAAGCCAGCATCTTTCTGTGACCCTGCCGGCGGAAACAGTCCGGCTCGATGCCGATCCACTGCGCGTGTCCCAGATCCTGACCAACCTGCTGACAAACGCGGCGAAATTCAGCGACGCTGGCAGCCGCATCGACCTCGCCGTCACCGTCGATGGCCAGACACTCGCGCTGTCGGTCAGGGACAACGGAATCGGTATCGCCCCCGAATCGCTCTCCAAAATTTTTGAAATGTTTTCGCAGATAGAGGGCCTGGCGGGCAGGTCGGATGGTGGTCTCGGCATCGGACTTGCGCTGGTCAAGGGGTTGGCTGAATTGCACGGCGGCAGCGCGGAGGCACGCAGCATCGGCCTCGGGCATGGCAGCGAGTTCATTGTTCGCCTGCCTCTGGCTACGCCCCTTGCTGGCACGGCGCCGGATATGGGTGCCCGTGCGCAGGAAGCGCCAGTGAGGCGGCGAATTCTGGTGGCGGATGACAATCGCGATGCGGCGGAATCGCTCTCGATGCTGCTGGAGATGGCAGGCCATGAAGTTCGCGTGGCCTGCCTCGGCCGGGAGGCCCTCGCCATTGCGCAGGTGTATCGTCCTGACATCGTGTTGCTGGACATCGGCATGCCCGATCTCAATGGTTACGAAGTCGCCCGTGCAATGCGTCTGGAGTCGTGGGCCCTCAAGGTGCAGCTGATTGCGTTGACGGGATGGGGACAGGCCGAAGATCGGCGCAAGGCCCTGCAAGCCGGATTTGACCATCACCTCGTGAAACCCATCGATCCGGATCAGCTCGAGGAACTCATTGCCGGCAAATCCCCCGGAAGTCTGGTCTGATGACGGCTGCAGACATCACGCTCGTCACGCAACTGATCGTGCGCGAGCGCGACAGCCGTGACATGGGCTTCTGGAATCGCATGCTGGATTGCTTCCATCCCGACGCACTGATCGACATCAGCTGGATCCGCGGCAACCCGCAGCAGTTCGTGGAGGGATCCAGGGACATGGCGGCTCGCGGCATGCAGGCAACGCACAGCCTCGGGCCGGTGCTGGTAGCGCTGAATGGCGCCAGGGCAG
>JBDSGY010000479.1:0-2864 GCA_039918755.1 Steroidobacteraceae bacterium | reverse complement strand
CGTCAAACATGTCTGGAGCGAGGATCCCGGGTACGGCCATGACTACCAGATCTGGCGCCAGTATCTCTACCGTTTGCTGCAGCAGACTTTCCGCGACTGAACGTGTGACCCGACGGCCAGTTGGCGGGGTGTCATCACCATGAAACACGCCTGGGAGACGCTGCGCCCGCTCACTGTTCGGGCAGTCATCCCAGGTTGCGGTCATGGTGCGGATTTACGGTCGGATATCACGCGTCGAAGTGGCGGTTGCTGCGACTCTGTGCGGGGCGCTGTCAGGGATGGCGGTCGCTGCTGACGTACCAGCAGAGCCGGACGGACTGGAGGAGGTAGTCGTAACGGGCTCCAACATCCGTCGCGCGGACATGGAAAAGATCGTCCCGATCACCGTGATCGATCAGGCCGCGATGCAAACACGCAATGCCGTGATGCCATCGGAACTGCTGACCTCGCTGCCATCAGTGGTGAGCCTGCCGCAGAACGAGTCCCGTCTCGGCTCTTCCGGTGCGCGCGGCGACAACGCGAACGTCAACCTCCGCAATCTGGGCGCGACGGCAACGCTGGTCCTCATCGACGGCCGGCGGATGGCCATCAACCCGATGACTGCAGGCCTGTCCCAGGCCGTGAACATCAACCAGCTGCCGACGCATGGCATCGAGCGCATCGAAGTGCTGCGCGACGGTGCGTCGTCGATCTACGGCTCCGATGCCGTCGGTGGCGTGATCAACTTCGTGCTGAAGCGCCAGATGGATGGCATGGAGGCCAGCGTGCGCTACGACCAGCCAGAATTTGGCGGCGGCCAGAGCCTGCAGGGCAGCCTCGCGTTCGGCTCCACCTTTGCCGCTGGACGCGGGCGCGTTTTCGGGTCCGTCGACGGCCTGAAGCGCGAGGAAGTGTTGCTGACCGACCGCGACTTCAGCCGGTCGTCACTGAACATCGACCGCGCGCCGGCGGGCTTCAACGCGCTCGCTGGGCCGTTCGACCAGCGTTCGACGCGCGGTTATTACCCGACCTTCCGCCTGGGATCGACCGGTACTTCGGGCATTACGTATTATTTCGCACCATTTGGCAGCTCGGCACCTGGACTTACGACGACCAATCCGACGACGGCGACCAATCGCGCGCTGTATCCCCACTTCCTGCTGGACAACAATCAGTTCGGCTTCGCCTCGCCGCGCGTACTTCGCGGTGATGCGTTCCTGTCTGCTGAGTTCGACGTGAACGACGGCCTTACCGTCTTTGGCGACGCGAGTTACTACAAGGCGCAGTCAACGATGCGGCGTCAGCCCCTGGCCGTGAACGGTCCGACCACGGACCAGCCGATGATCGTGCCGGTCGACAGCCCCTACAATCCCTTCGGCGCACGGTTCTACAGTCCGACAGGTTCGCCAAATGCCGATGGAACGCCGCGCCGCACTGGCACGCCTCAGGCGATCGCGCTGACACAGTTCACAGTGCCCGGACTGATGCCGGAATTGGTGACCACCGATTCGGACGCGCTGCGGTTTGTGGCTGGCGTACGAGGCGACATCGGTGACAGCACCTGGAAGTGGCAGGCCTCGGCGTTCTACAACGAAGTGAATGGCGAAGACAACGCGTACCCGGATGTTCGCGAAAGCAGGCTCGCCGCAGCCATTGCCGGAACAACGGCGGGCGCCGCTGGCACGTACTTCAATCCGTTCGGCTACACCTTTCGGGTGGTGAACAACGCCGTGGTGTCGGACCAGACCTATGCGAACCCGCAGGTGCTGGTGGACTCGTTCTCCGACACCTACTCACGCAACGCGAAGTCCTACCTCGCGAGTGCCGAGACGCGCGCCAGCGGCACGCTGATCACGCTGGGCGAAATGGACCTGCAGGCGGCATTCGGTGTCGAACACCGCCGTGAGGATCTCGAGGACCTGCGTCCTGCATTCCATGGCGAGAACCCGGCGGGCGCGGACCTGCCGACTACCAACAATGACTTCATCCTGCATCCGGCCCGCCCCGATGTGCGCGGTGATCGCAACGTGAGCAGCGCCTACGCCGAGATCGTGGTGCCGGTGGTCACGGCCGGCAGGTCCATGCCGTTCGTGCACACGTTTGAAATTTCCGCCTCGGCACGCTACGAGCATTACAGCGATTTCGGCGACGTCACCAAGCCCAAGATCGGTGCGAACTGGCGCCCGGTTCCGTGGCTGATGCTGCGGGCGTCGTACAACGAGGGCTTCATGGCCCCGAGCCTCGCCGCGCTGTACACCAGCCCGCGGTGGTCGATCAGTACTGCTGGCACCAACGATCCCTATCGCAATGGCGCGATCGGCGAAGGCGCGTACACGATGCGCAACTACTTCGGCGGCAATCCGGATTTGAAGCCACAGGAATCGAAAGGGACGACGTTCGGGTTCGTGCTCGACGTGCCGGGTGTCTCTGGCCTGTCTTTGACCGCGGATTACTGGGGGATCAAGCGCAGCAACCTGCTGGGCCAACGTGGCGTCAACGACATCCTTGCGAACGACGCCGCGTTGCTGCGTGCGTATGCCACTGCGCAGCGTGCCGCAGGCGTCGCGCCGAATGCGATCAACGCAGGTGCCGGCACCGCCGATTACAAGGGCGATCCAGACGTCGTACGCGTCGCGCCGGATGCTGCGGACATGGCGGCATTCGCGGTGTTCAATGCAGCCAATCCAGGCAATCCTGCCGCACCGGTCGGTCGCGTGTTTTCGACCAGCACACCTTTCGTCAACTTCTCCGCCAGCGAGCACAAGGGCGTGGACTTCGGCTTGCGCTACCTCCTGCCACGCCAGTCCTGGGGACGGCTCGGTGTGAACTCGGAAGCGAGCTGGTTGTGGCGTGCGCGGTCCGTCGTCCCCACTGCCATGACCCCG
>JBDSGY010000478.1:0-3720 GCA_039918755.1 Steroidobacteraceae bacterium | reverse complement strand
AAATCCCAAATGGTTGTATGTCGCGGAGACCAATCGGGTGGTTCGCTATCCCTACACTGTAGGGGCAACCACCGCAGCCAGTGTCCCCGAGGTGGTGATCCCGGAACTGTCGCCCGTGGGTGGTGGCCACTTCACTCGTGATCTCGCGTTTTCGCCCGACGGCAAGCGCCTGTATGTGTCGGTGGGTTCGCAGTCGAATGTGCCTGAGGATCTGCCCCGGAAGACGCCCGCAGAAGTTGCAGCGTGGGATGCCGAACACGGCGTGGGTGCTGCCTGGGGCAACGAGACCAACCGTGCCGGCGTGCGCGTGTTCGAGATGGGCGCAGACATGAAAGGCCGCAACTTCGCCACCGGCATCCGCAATTGTGTGGGCATGACGGTGCAGCCGGCAACCGGCGCGCTGTGGTGCGTGACCAACGAACGCGACAACCTCGGTGATGACCTGGTGCCGGACTACGCCACGCGCGTGAAGTCCGGCGGGTTCTACGGCTGGCCCTGGTACTACATGGGCAAGAACGAGGATCCGCGCTTGAAGGGACTGCGTCCGGACCTGGCCGGCAAGGTCACCATTCCCGATGTGCCGTTCACTGCGCATTCCGCGGCCACCAACATCATGTTCTACACGGCGAAGTCCGGCGCCTCGGCGTTCCCTGCGCAATACGTGGGGCAGGGCTTCGCCGTGCTGCATGGTTCGTGGAATCGCGCCTTCCGCACCGGCCACAAGATCGTGACCCTGCCGATGAAGAACAACGTTCCCACCGGGGAATACGTGGACTTCATGACGGGCTTCATCGCGGACGACGGCAATGCATGGGGTCGCCCCGTGGCCATCGCCCAGGCACAGGATGGTTCACTGCTGCTGAGTGACGATGGCGCCAATCTGATCTATCGCATTTCCTACGCAAAGTGAGCAGGCAACAATCATGAACAACAGCAATACACGCACCAACCGGGCAGCGCGGATGATCGGCCTGGTTACGCTCGCCGCCGCATCCCCAGGCTTCGCTGCGGCGCCTGCGCAAATCGTGATCCCCGGCGAACGCATCACGCCGGAGAGCCTCACTTCCACTGCCGACGGTCATGTGATCTTCGGCAGCGTGGGTGCGAACACGATCTGGCGTGCGGCACCGGGTGCCGCCACGGCAGAAGCGTGGATCAAGCCTGGCACCGATGGCATGGCGCAGATCTTCGGCGTGCTTGCTGACAACAAGTCCAGGACGCTCTATGCCTGCTCGAACTCGCTGGCCCCGCCTCCGGCATCTGGCCCCGCGCCGGTTGCCACCCTCCATCTGTTCGATCTGAAGTCGGGCAGCCCGAAGGCGAAGTATCCACTGCCGGGCGCAGGTGCGTTCTGCAATGACATCGCCATCGATGCGCGCGGTAATGCGTACGTTACCGACACGAACAACATGCAGGTGGGCAAGCTGCCAAAGGGCGGCAAGCAGATCGAGCCGTGGGCGGGTGCGGATGGCGCATTCGGTCCAAAAGGCGGCGTCCTCGACGGCATTGCCGTGCTCGGCAATCGCGTCATCGTCAACGCGCTGCGCACCAACAAGCTGTTCGCTGTCACCATCGGCAAGGATGGCAAGGCTGGTGCAACCACGGAGATCAAGACCGATCGGGTGGTCGGCAGCCCAGACGGCATGCGCAGCTTCGGCAAGAAGGACCTGCTGGTGGTCGAGGGTGCCGGGGCAGGGCGCCTCTCGCGCGTGACCGTCAACGGTGATTCGGCCAAGGCAGTGACGCTGAAGGAAGGTTTTCCGGATGGTCCGGTCGCGGTCACCGTGGTCGGCACCACGGCTTACGTGCTGGAAGGGCAGCTGGCAGGGATGATGGGCCCGCCGCCTGCTCCAGGGACTCCGCCTCCGCCGTCAAAGCCTTACAAGGCTACGGCAGTCGAGGTTGGCAGGCCCTGACCGATACGCGAGAGCCGGATGCATTTCCTCATCCGGCTTCGGGTTCACGGCCTGCCGAATCCTGCACGTTCGAAAATGAGCTGGGCGGTGTCGCTGCTCAGGAAGCGCACGAAACCAATGGCATCTGCCCCTGCATTGCCGATGACTGCAGCGGGATAGCTGATTGGCGCGTGCGTGGCCGCGGGGAACGTGTCCACCACTCTGACTTTGGACTGGCCGCGCGCATCCGTGGCGTACACGATGCCAAGCGGCGCTTCCCCGAGCGCCACGAAGTTCAGGGCGGTCCTCACATTGTCGGCAGGAATGATGCGCGCCTGCACGGCATCCCAGACTCCGAGTTTGGTCAGCGCGGCGCGCGCGTATTTGCCCACCGGCACGCTGGCCGGATCACCCGTTGCGATGCGGCCGTTCCTGCCCAGCGCAGCGGCCAGCTTGAAGCCGGACTCGATGCGCAGACTCAGCCTGCTCGTGGCAGGCGCGACCAGTACCAGCGAATTCGACACGATGTCCCGGCGGGTATCGGCGCGGAGCAGATTGTTGCCGGCCAGGTAGTCCATCCAGTCCTGATCGGCTGAAACGAACACGTCGGCCGGCGCGCCCGACTCGATCTGTCTCGCCAGTGCCGAGCTGGCGGCGAATGAAAAGCGTACTGGCACCTGGTTGGCTGCCGTATAGGCTTTGCCGACTGCTTCCAGCACGTCCGTCAGCGAAGCGGCGGCGAACACCGTGACGATGCGCTCGGCCGCATTGGCCTCGATGGCAGAGAGCAGCAGCAAGAGTACAAGCACGGATCTTCGATGCATGGACGACTCCGACATGTCTGCCACCGATTATACGCAATGTTCCGATGAATATAGCGGGTGGCGATTGGCAGCCAGTGCGGGGATGCAGCTAGACTTCAGCCATGATCAAGCCGCAAGCGCATATCCGCGTCGACTTCTCCGGCACGTGCTCCATCGGTCCCGGCAAGATAAGCCTGCTGGAAGGCATCGAGCGCACCGGTTCGCTGTCTGCAGCGGCCCGCACGCTGGGCATGAGTTACCGGCGTGGCTGGCTGCTGCTGCATAGCGTGAACGAAGGGTTCAGCCAGCCCGTGGCGGAGCTCAGCGTCGGGGGCAAGGATGGCGGCGGCGCGAAACTGACCGAATTCGGACTCAGCCTGGTGGCCGACTACCGCGCCTTCGAAGCGGCGGTGGATTCGCTGGCGTTGAAGACGTTTGCGGCGGTGAGGTTAAGCAGCAAGGCGGCGGATGTGGCCACCCCGCGCCGACCGGTCACCCGTTCGCTGGGTGCGAAGAAGAAATAGCCGGCCTTCAGAACCAGAACGAGACGAAGAACTGGAAGATGTTCGCGTCCAGCGAATACAGCGGCTCCGTGCCTGGAGTGGTCGACCCGGGTGGGAAACTGGTCAGGTCGCGAAATTCCGAGTAGTCCACCAGCATGTGGCTGACATGCAGATTGGCGCTGCCTTTCTTGAGCCATGAAGCCCAGGTGACGGGGAACTCATAGGACGCACCGAGCCCCACGGTCTGTCCCACCAGCGCGGAGCTTTCCTTGTCGCGCACCATGAAGTTCTGGTACGCCGCGCGCGGGTAGAGATCGCTGTAGAAATTGGCGCTGTTCTGCGTGTAGTAGCGATACGAGCCGGAGAACACCCAGTGACCCCACATGGGCTGCGTGTATTCCAGGCCAGCGGTGTGGGCGTTGATGCCCCAGGTGTCCGTGTAAAAGCGGTAATTGCCTTCCAGCGCCGCGCGCCAGGGCAGGTAGTACTTGAGCCGGCCCGAGCCGGCGTTGCCGGTGC
>JBDSGY010000477.1:0-2683 GCA_039918755.1 Steroidobacteraceae bacterium | reverse complement strand
ACGTTGTTCCTGGGCAACGTGCTGATGGCGCTGGGCGCCCTCCTACTCGGTGGCGCGGCGCCGCTGCTGCGCCTGTCCATGGCGCGCAAGCAGCGCATGGCGAAGTTCGAACAGGACCTGCCGGACGCCATCGATCTGATCAAGCGGGCGCTACGCGCCGGCCAGCCATTTCCGACCGCGCTGAAGATGGTCGGTGAAGACATGGAAGGGCCGGTAGCCAAGGAGTTCCAGATTGCGTCGGCGGATATTTCGTATGGCAATGATCCGCGCCGCGCCCTGCTGGGGCTGCTGGCGCGGGTGCCCAGCGTCGCGCTGATGGGATTCGTGACTGCGGTACTGCTGCAACGGGAGACCGGCGGCAACCTGGCCGAGATTCTCGAACAGATCTCCACCGTGATCCGCGGCCGCTACCGGTTTCAGCGGCGCGTGAAGACCCTGTCGGCAGAGGGCGTCATGTCGGCGCGCGTGCTGACAGGTGTGCCGATTGCCCTTGCGGTAATGCTGAGTATTACCAATCCGACTTACCTGCCCATTCTGTTCACCACGGAATCCGGCCAGCATATCCTGGTAGTGGCCGCAGCACTCATGGTGGTCGGCATTTTCTGGATGCGCAAGATCATCCGGATCGAGTTCTGAAATGCCAACGCTACTCGCTTCATCAGTGTCCCTGTGGATCATTGTGCTTCTGGTCGGCATCGCAGCGCTGACGTTTCTGCTCGGATCCATCTCGCTGTACAGCGCGTTGCGCAGTCCGGTGCGGCAGCGGCTGGATGACCTCACGGCAGGCGGTACCGGCACGAACTCGCGCGCCCCGCTGGACAAGCTGGCCGGGATGCTGGGTCCGCTGGGACGGATACTGCTGCCAGGTGCCGGCAAGGAGCGTGGCCGCATCGACCGCATGCTCTATCTCGCAGGTTATCGAACCGAGTCGGCTGCTACGGCTTTCTTTGGCGTGAAGGGCTTTCTGGCCCTGCTGTTGCCTGCTCTGTGCTACTGGGCATCGCGGTACCTGCCTACACTCACCAGCAACCATGTGTTGATTGGCTGCGCGGCGGCAATGTTCATGGGCATGGTGCTGCCCAATTCATGGCTGACGAGAAAGGTGGCGGCACGGCAGCGACTGTTGCGCAATGGATTTCCCGACGCACTGGATCTGCTGGTGATCTGTGTCGAATCGGGGCTTGGCCTTGCCGCCGCCATTGAGCGCGTGTCCGACGAGCTGCGGTTCAGCCACCCGGAACTGGCGCGTGAACTGGCATTGGTCAATGTCGAGATGCGGGCGGGTGTTGACCGTGAGAAAGCCCTGCGCAGTCTTTCGGAGCGCACCGGGCTGGTCGATATCCGCGGCCTTGTGAGCCTGTTGATCCAGACGTTGCGCTTCGGCACCAGTGTGGCTGACACACTGCGCGTGTTCGCCGAGGAATTCCGTGACCAGCGCACGCAGGGCGCGGAAGAGCAGGCTGCCAAGATCGGTACCAAGCTCATCTTTCCCCTGATCGTGTGCGAGTTCCCCGCATTCTTCGTGATCACGATCGGCCCGGTGATCGTCCGGATCATGGAAATGTACGGCAAGCCCTAGGAGCCACTCAAATGCGGATCATTTCCCTTCTACTTGCCGGATTGCTGTGCGCCACCGTGGCCGCCGGATCCGAAGCGTCGCGCAAGGAAAAATCCGGTCTGACCGACCGTGTCCCGGCGAGCTATGAGGAATTGCTGTCGGGGGGCGACGATGCGTGGCGAGCCGGGGACGCGGACCGCGCGATGCTGCGTTACGGGCAGGCCGCCCAGATCAATCCGAAGGCGGACATTCCCCTGCTGCGAATGGCCTCGATCGAAGAGAGTCGCAAGGCATGGGCGCAGGCGCACAAGTTGTTCGAGCTGGCACTGCTGCGCGCGCCGGACAACCCGGCCGCACTGGAGCGGCTGGGTTTCGTGCTGCTGCGCGAAGGAGATCACGAGAGTGCATCGCTGCGCTTTACTGCCGCCGACGCCAAGGACCGTACGCGCTGGCGGTCGATCATGGGCCTTGGCCTGGCTGCGCAGATGCGCGGTGATCCGGCCGCGGCACGGATGCACTTCGACGCCGCACTTCTCGAACGCCCCCAAGAAGCCGAACTGCTGGCATACAGCGCCGCATTGTGGCTTCAGCAAGAGAATGTGGCTCGCGCACTGGTCGACGCACGCGCATCGCAGCGCCTGCAGCCCATGCCTGCCACGCAACTGTTGCTTGGAGACGCGTTGGCCCGCTCTGCGGACTATCCCGGTGCACTGCAGGCTTACCTCGAGACCCTCAACCAGCCTGAAGCCTATCTGCGTCTCGGAGATGAAGCATTGCGTGCGGAGGAACTCGCCCGTGCGCAGCGCTATTTCCAGACGTCGCTTGACAACTCGCCGATCTACAACGAAATGGCGGTCAAGCGCCTGGCGATTACCCGTGAGCGTATCGCCGACAGGAGCCATCCCCGAGGACAGTAGCGTCTCGAGACCCGCCGCATACCCTGAGGTGAGACAGCGATGACGGATCCATCTCGACTCCCATGGCTGATCATTGCGACGGCGTTGCTGCTCTCGTTCCTCGTGCTCACCGGTATTAAGCCCTACGACCGCCCGACGTGGATCATGGAGATCCTGCCTGTTGTGGTGGTGCTGCCGGTGCTGTGGTTCACCTACCGCAGCTATCCGC
>JBDSGY010000476.1:0-5290 GCA_039918755.1 Steroidobacteraceae bacterium | reverse complement strand
CTCACATGATGGAAATCAGGTATGAACGGGCGCGAAAGCATTCCATCAGGGCATGCAGCAGCAGCCCTGCAACCGATCGACCGTTTGCGTAGGGAAGGAACAGGGCAAGCACGAGCGCTGCGCAGACCAGCAGAAACTCCAGCATTGCCTGTCCGGTCTGCCGGGCGTTCATCGGGATCTTCCGTTCCTCTCCACACGGAGCCAGACCAGCCATGCACCGGCGTTGCCGGACGTTGCAGACAGCGAAAGGAATCCGTCCACTCCGGATCGGTCTACCAGCAACACACCGTGATTCGCTGACTGCAAGCGCCACCCTTGCGTTGGCAGCGATGCCAGCAGAGCTGCCTGCAATGCATCCATAGGTACGTTGCAGCGCGCACTGCGTTGCAGATAGTTTTGGCCGGAAGCGTTGCCGTAGACGCTGCGCCCCCATACGCATTGCGCAGGCAGCGTGAGGCCAGGCTCGGGCAGGATCGCGGGCGCTGCATCAGAACCGAGCGATGACCAGAGCAGCTCCTGCGCCTGATTGCCAACGCGCCATTGCAGCACCTCGGAGTGTGCGCCTCGCATGCGCGTCTTCATGGACCAGCCACCTTGATGAAGTGACGCGACCTCACTACCCTGCAAGCGCCACCATGACTCGATGCGCCGGGCAAGTGCCGGCACGTCTGGACCGCTGGCCCGTTGAATCGTGAACATGGCCCCGTCAACAGCGACAGTTTCAGGAATGCGCTCTGCCACGAGGTCCAGTCCTCCAATCAGCCACGCATCGAATGCGTGTGCTGGATGGCACGGGATCAAGGTCAACGTCAGGGCTGCTGCACGGAAGATCACGGACATCCCTTGGGCAACGGAGTGCGTCCTGCACCAAGTCGGTCCTCGGGAATGCGGTCGGGCTCGATCAGTCCGAGGCATAGATCCTCCAGGGATGGCTCTAGCAGCGCGAGTGGGGAGAGCAAGGGTCGCCAGATCGACTGCAACCCGGAAAGTGCGGTGCTGGGCACGAGCCCGTGCGCCCTGCTGCGCACATGCCTTGCGCCAGATGCGTTCCATGCATCCTCCTGCAATGCAAAGGGCTGCTTGAATTGCAGAGAGAGGCCCCGGAATGGCTGCGGCATGCCAGGCCGCGGATCGATGTCCACGGTCACGGTGCCAGCAATGTATCGCCCTGCGGGGAGGTCGAAATTGCCATTCAGGAATCCGCCCGCTACCTGCAATGGATCAAGCATGGCGTGTGCTGCGGTGCCGGCGAGGCCCGGTGCTCGCTGCTGTCTGACAGCAACAGCGACGCCTGATTGACTGACATACGGGTGGTCTCCCGACGCGGTCAACCCGGGCTCCTGCAGCTGCAATTCGGCAACTCCCTGCAGGCTGCCCGGGTCATCGTCTTGAAGCCATGCGTTTTCAAACGCGACTTCTCGAGCCGCCAGCGTCGTTCGCCGTTGCACCTGCTGGTAGCCGGCGAGCGTGATGGACCCGAGCATGAGCAGCGTCAGCGACGCTGCGCCAACTGCGAATTCAATCAGGCTCTGACCGCTCTGCTTCTTCATGGCAACACGGCGTATGGATCCACGGCGAGGCCACGCAAGGGTGCCGTCAGGCTCCGCTCAGCTGAGGAAGTGGATGTCAGCCGCGCCTGCCAGTAAGGATTGAAGAGGCTGGGATATTCTTCCCGGCCATCCTGTCGGTCGGCTGGTCGCTGAAAATAGACTTCGGCGGAACCGAGCGCATGCAGACCCTCGCCGGCATACTGCGGCGCGACACTTTCCAGCTGCCCATCGGCGCCTGCAAGTCCCGCTGGCGCAAGCAACCTGTCGGCTGTGGCAATCACGTGCTCGGGCATTTGCAACGCGACGGAATAGACCAGCGAGCGCGCTCCGGCGCGATTTGGATTCACGACGTCGCGGATCTCCGGAACGCCGCGGTAGGACCCGGACGGCCTGTATTGACGCAAGGCCAGACGGGAGGCGCGCGGATTCATGTCCAGACTTCCGCCGTGCTCCCCACGCTGCGTTACCACGCGCCTGCGTTGCTCGGCTGCGCCCCACCCGAGTGGCGTCTCCACGTGATTTAGCAGCAGATCGAGATGCAGGGACAGCGTATCCACGCCGCGCCAGCTTTGCTCGCCCAGCAAATCGGTGCCGCCGCGGCGTGGCATGCTGATCAAAGGCAATGACACCGGCAGGTCGCTGCGGCGGGAGCGGGTGAATCCGTCACGGGAATCTGCAAGCAGCCTCGTGACTCGGTCCAGATCGCGGCCGCCGCGCTGATACCTGGTGGTGAAATTGTGCTGCCAGACTTCGCCATTGCGCACCTGCAGGGCGCGGGTAGCTGCGGAAACCTGTGCGCGCGGTTCGTTTGCTTCCGCCACATGCTGGACCAGGTCCGCAGCGGCCAGCAGAGCCTGCTGGTGCGCCACGGACTGCGCGGTGCTCAATGCCTCGGTATTCCACACACTCAGGGCGGCCTCGATCGGCGGCAGCGCACGCTGCATGCCCAGATTGATGCGACCCCAGCCCTGCGACAGCGCCCGCATTGGACCAGCAAGTGGCGGAACGAAGCGGGCGACCCGGTCTGCATTGGTGGTCAGCGTGTCAACGTACTGGGCCCAGGAACGGAGGCTGACCAGCTGCGCAGTCGCCACTTCGTTCGCGACCATCGCGCGATTCAGATATGCCTGGAAGTTCAGGCTGCGAGCCTCCCATACGGCCGCACTGTAGGCCGCTGCGTCGGCCGCATTCGTGAGCTTGATCTTGTCATTGACCACCTGGCCCACGTTGAAGACCAGCAGGAACGCGCCGAGCAGGCAGGCTGTGAAAGCCAGCATGACTACCAGCGCCTGCCCGGAATGCGGCCGACGCAACATCACTGCGACTGATCGAAATTGTCGAGCTCGACGCCGCGCTGAGCCTGCGTGGTGGCGTCCTCGCCGCCGGCATTTGCTTCCGAGCGCGCGTCGCTGGTCGACTTGCCCGCAAGCGCCTGGGCCGTGACCGCCATCTGGCCACGCAGAGTCTTGCCGAACGCGGTGTAGACGCCAATCGCTGCAATCGCTACCAGCGCGACGACGATGATGTATTCGGTCATTCCCTGACCGCGTTGTTTGCGTGCTGATTCCATACATCTCCTCCTGTTGGTGACGGCACGATTGAAGCGTGATGCGGACGCGCTGCGGCGCTGCTTAAGTGACGCATTCACATGGATTTGTCCGGACGCGGGTTGAATCGCTGAAGGCAAGGTGAAAATCAGCCGCCATCGCGGAAAATCGGGATCCCCGCGGCCGTGAATACGCCGTCGCGTCTGCGCGCTAATGCAGCTAACATCAACGACTGTGAACACCCCTCGCAGCCTGCTCGCCATCTGCCTGCTCTCTGTCCTGCCCATGGCAGCATCGGCCGCTGAATCCGCCTCTGCCGATCGCGTCATCGTGAAGTGGCGCAACGCGGACACCGCGTTCGCGCCGGTCTCGGCGTCGCGCTTGCGCACCCTCTCCGCCCGCGTCGGCCAATCGCTGACCCGCGGCAGGAACATCGGTGGGGACATGTCGGTGGTCTACGTTGACCGCACCCGCACCGGCGCTTCGCTGGCGGCCACCCTCGCCGCGCTGCGCGCCGATGCGGACGTGGAACTGGCGGTTCCGGACACGCGCGTGAAGATCCAGGCCTATACCCCTTCCGACCCCCTCTTCGCGGGCAGCCAGTGGTACCTGCAGAGCATCGAGCTCGCGGCCACCCGCGCCGATGCCGCGTGGGACATCACCAAGGGCGGGGCAACTTCGGATACTTCATCGGTCGTCATTGCCGTCATCGATACGGGCGTGCGCCGTGACCACCCGGATCTGGTCGGCAAGCTGCTGCCGGGTTACGACTTCGTGTCACTGCCGGCCGTTGCGAATGACGGCGACGGCTGGGATCCTGACCCGTCCGATCCGGGCGACTTCCTGACGCCGGCGGACCTGGCCAGTGACGCGTTCAAGGATGGCGACTGCGGTAGCCGCCCCGCCAGCAGCTGGCACGGCACGCGGGTCACGGGCCTCATCGCCGCCAACACCGACAATGGCGTTGGCATCGCGGGCGCTGCGTTCAATGTGCGGGTGCTGCCCGTGCGGGTGCTGGGCAAATGCGGCGGCTTCACCTCGGACGTCATCGCGGGCATGTACTGGGCGGCGGGCCTCGTGCCGCCGCCACCGCTGCTGCAGTCCACCGACCTGCCGGTGAATGCCCACCCTGCCCAGATCCTCAACATGAGCCTGGGCAGTGAAGGCGCATGCACCAGCAGCAGTTCAGCCCCCTATCGCGCGGCTGTGAAAGACATCCTGGAGCACGGCGTGCTGATCGTCGCTTCTGCTGGCAACGAAGGTGCTGCCGTGGGCACCCCGGCGAGCTGCGATGGTGTGCTGGCGGTGTCGGGTATCCGCCACGCCGGCACCAAGGTGGGTTACAGCAATCTGGGGCCCGAGGTCGGCATCGCCGCGCCCGCCGGCAACTGCGTGAATGGCCTGGCGGGAGAGCCGTGCATCTACGCGCTGAACACCACCACCAACGCCGGCCAGGACGCACCGACCGCAAACATCTATTCCACGCCGCTGATCCAGCCTACCTATGGCACGAGTTTTTCATCGCCGCTGGTAGCCGGCGCCGCGGGGTTGATGAAAGCCGTGAATCCGGGACTGACGCCGACGCTGCTCATCGCGCGCATCAAGGAAACGGCGCGCGCATTCCCGACCACCAGCGCAGGCGCCACCGTCCAGCCACCCGCCTGTCTGCCCGTGCCCACTGGCGGCGCGCAGGCCTTCGAATGCATCTGCAACACGCAGGTGTGTGGCGCGGGCATGCTCAATGCCGAAGCGGCCGTCATCGCCGCACGGCGCCCGGCAGTGCTGGCACAGGTGATCGGCATACCAGGACCAGGCCGCACGCTGACACTGGATGGTTCGGCCAGCGCCGCGGCCGCCGGACGCACGATCGCAAGTTATGCATGGACGGTCGTGTCCGCCACGGGCGGAGCGGTCACGCCGGTCCTGCAGATGCCTGGTCAGGCGGTGGCCACTCTCACCACGCCTTCACAGGGCACGGTGATGCTGCAACTGACGGTGACCGACAATCTCGGCAGCAGCGATTCCGCCACGGTCACCATCGACGGTGTGGGCGGCATCACGACGACTTCGCCACCGTCCGTGCCGGCCAGTTCCGGAGGTGGCGGCAGCGCGGGACTGCTGTGGCTGGTGCTCCTGGCTGTGCAGGTGGTGGCAGTTCAGCGCCAGCGCTTCGTCCACGTCTTCAGACACTGA
>JBDSGY010000475.1:0-3851 GCA_039918755.1 Steroidobacteraceae bacterium | reverse complement strand
GGCCGTGAATCTTCTGGCGCTGGCCGGGATCATCGCTGGTTCCTCGCGGTTGCTGGCGTCGATTGCCGGACGTCCGTGCACGGTGGCGGAAGTGGCGCTGCTGGTTACCGTGCTGGCAGGCAGCCCGTACACGGCAAACGTCATCTGGACCGGGCAGAGCACACTTGTGGTGTCCTGCGCGCTCGTCTGGAGCTGGGTTCTGGCCTATTCGGGTCGGAGCCTGCTGGCGGGAGTATTTCTCGCGCTGGCCTCCGCAAAACCGCAGCTGGTGTTGCTTCCGGCGCTGTGGTTGCTGCTGGACCGGCGCTGGAAAGTCCTGTTTTCCGCGGCGGGGACTGCGGCGGCGCTGTCGGCCATCCCTGTCGTGACGACCGGAATCGCAACCTTTACGCAGTGGCTGCAGGCGACGACCGCATACATGAACGAGACTACGGTGGTGCTGCTGCTGTCGCACAATCTGAACCTCGCATCCGTTGCGAAGGCCTTTGCGTGGCCGGGAAGTGCGCAACTCGGCGCAGTGTTCATGGCAGCAGGCGTCGGCTTCACCCTGATCTTCTACCGGCGGCTGCGCCTCAAGCCCGATGCGTTCGTGATCGCGTTGGGCGTCCTCGTTCCGCTTTCGCTGCTGAGTTTCTATGGCAGGGACTATGACCTGGCAGCTTGCGGTCCCACGCTGGCACTGGCGATGTATGTTTCCCGCAGGTCGAAAGCCGACATGGCACTCGGAATCCTGCTGGTTGGGGCATTGAACATCCCGCACCGCGTAGTGGAGAAAATAGAGCCCACGTACCTTATCTACTGGCGGCCAGTGCTGTTGCTGGCCACTGTCATCTGGCTTGTCTCATGGACCTCTTCTCGAAGCGTGCGCCATCGGGCGGCGCCGCTGCCCGCCTGAGTGCCTATGTCCGAATCGATTTCGTCCGCACATCCCGACTGGAGTCGGGAACACAAGCGGTTCTGGGAATGGGCACCAGGCCGCTCCCTGCTGGCCAGCATCCGCTGCTATCAGCGCAACCCGCCCGGCAACGGGCCCGCCGCGTTTGTGGCGCGCAAATGTGCGGTCTTTCGCCATCTGGTGTGGTCAGTAATCTGCGGCTGCGACATTCCGATCAACGTCAGGGTGGGCGGCGGACTCTGCATGCCTCATCCGAATGGCATCGTGATCAACACGGACGTGGTGATTGGCCCTAACTGCCTGATCTTTCAGCAGGTCACACTGGGCAGCAATGGTCGCGGCGTGCCGGTGCTGGGCGGCCACGTCGATGTCGGCGCGGGCGCGAAGATCATTGGCGCGATAAAAATCGGCGACCACGCGATCGTCGGCGCAAATGCCGTGGTCACTTCCGATGTGGCGCCAGGCACTACAGTAGTGGGAATCCCAGCGCGACCCCTGCCGAAAGGCGGGTTGCCTTGATGGGAAATCCCAATGACATCGCGATCGTCGGCATGGCCCTGCGTGTGCCCGGTGCACTGGACGTCGAGAGCTTCTGGCGCATGCTGTGCGAAGGTCGCGAGGCCCTGACTTCCCTCTCCGTTGCAGAACTGAAATCACGTGGTGTCTCGTCGTCGGTGGCGGAAGATCCGGACTATGTTGCGGCGGGCATGCCACTAGCAGGGTTTGATGAATTCGACCCCGAATTCTTCGGCTTCAGCCCCATCGAAGCCGCCATTCTCGATCCTCAGCACCGGCAGTTCTATGAAGTTGCCTGGGAAGCGCTGGAGAGTGCCGGCTGCGTGCCATCACGATTTGCGGGGGCCATCGGCGTGTTCGCGGGATGCGGCGCGGGATCGTACTTCTCACGCAACATCCTGCAGAACGCGGAACTGCTGCGTTCGGTGGGCTATTTCCTGCTGCGGCACACCGGCAATGACAAGGATTTCCTGTCGACCCGGGTAAGTTACGCCTTCGATCTGAAAGGGCCGAGCATCAGCGTGCAGACAGCATGCTCCACCTCGCTGGTGGCGACCCACATGGCGGTGCAGAGCCTGCTGTCACATGAGACCGATCTGGCCCTGGCCGGCGGTGTCACCATCGAGGTCCCGCACGGCGTTGGTTACCTCTATCACGAGGGCGAGATCCAGTCACCGGACGGGCATTGCCGACCCTTCGACCATCGGGCACAAGGCACGGTGTTTGGCAGCGGCGCAGGCGTGGTGGCACTGCGCCGCCTCGAAGACGCGCTGCGCGATGGCGACCCGATCCATGCCGTCATCAGGGCCACCGCGGTCAACAACGACGGCGCTTCCAAGGTGGGCTATCTGGCGCCAAGCGTCGATGGTCAGGCGGCGGCGATTTCCGAGGCGCTGGCACTGGCGGACATCGAAAGCAGCAGCGTCGGTTTCATCGAGTGCCACGGCACTGGCACACCGATGGGCGACCCGATTGAGGTGGCCGCGTTGAACCAGGCCTTCGGGTCCGGCGGCGCTGGAACCGGCAGTTGCCTGCTGGGATCCGTGAAGGCGAACGTCGGTCATCTGGACACGGCCGCGGGCGTGGTCGCACTCATCAAGGCGGCGCTGGCACTGCAGCGCGAAGAGATACCTGCGACCCCCAACTTCGAAGCGCCCAATCCGGCACTCGGCCTGGAAAACGGGCCGTTTGCAGTGGCTGCCACGCGGACGCCATGGCCGCGCTCCGGCATTCCCCGCAGGGCAGCCGTGAATTCACTGGGCGTGGGCGGCACCAACGCTTTCGTCGTCCTTGAAGAACCACCGTTGCGCGCGGCAATTGCTTCCGCACCCGGGGCGGAGCTGCTTACGTTCTCGGCACGCTCGCGCCACGCGCTGGATGCCGCGCAGCAGCGTCTCGTGCAGTGGTTGCAAGACCATCCAGATGTGCCGCTATCACAGGTTGCAGCCAGTCAGCGACGCGGGCGCGAGGCATTCGAGTTTCGCCGCATCGTAGCTGCCACTAGCAGTGCCGAGGCCGCGTCGCTGCTTGAACGCAACGACGCCACCCGCGTGTTCACCGGTAGCGCGGACGGCCAGGTTCCCTCGGTCGTATTCATGTTTCCCGGTGGCGGCGCGCAATACCCGGCCATGGCTGCCGCGCTGTACCGCACGACACCGGCCTTTCGCTCCGCGATGGATGAAGGATTCGACATCCTGTTGCGGGATTTCCGGGTAGACCTGAAAGCCGCATTCCTGACCGCTGCGGACGCAAGCGGTGTGGAGGACCTGCTGAATCGTCCGTCGATTCAGCTGCCCCTGGTTTTCCTGATCGAGTACGCACTGGTGTCATTGTGGAACGCCTGCGGCGTGCAGCCGTCGGCACTGATCGGCCACAGCATGGGCGAAAACACCGCGGCCTGCGTGGCGGGCGTATTCAGCCTGAAGGATGGACTTGGTCTGGTGTTGCTGCGCGGCCAGCTGATGGACGAGGTGCCCGACGGCGGCATGCTCAGCGTGCCCATGAGTGCGGCGGAACTCGCGGCGCGCCTTGGCCCCGACCTCGACCTCGCCGCGGCCAATAGCCCCATGCTTTCCATTGCATCGGGACCCTGGCCCGCGCTCGAGGCACTGCAGGCTGGTTTGAAGGCGCAGGGCATCGAGTCGCGGCGCGTGCGTATCAACATTGCGGCGCACTCGCGGATGCTGGATGGCATCCTGCATCGCTTCGGTGACTATCTGCGCAGCATCCGGCTCAGCGCCCCGACGCTACCCATCGTGTCCAACCACACCGGTACGTGGCTCACGGCGGAGGAGGCGCAGGATCCGGAATACTGGGTCCGGCATCTGCGCAACACCATACGCTTCGTCGATGGCGTGAAGCTGCTGCTTGAGGACGCTTCGCGCGTCTATCTGGAAGTCGGTCCAGGCACCATCCTCGGATCATTCGTTCGCCAGTCACA
>JBDSGY010000474.1:0-4707 GCA_039918755.1 Steroidobacteraceae bacterium | reverse complement strand
GCGACTGCTTGACCTCAGCTGGCCGCAGCATCGACGATTGAACGGGTGTCGGGCAGTTGAGGAGAGCGGGAATTGGCAGCGGAATCGCAGGTCGCGCAGCGCGTGGCATTGATCGCCGGCAGCACCGGTGTGACCGGCGCGGCGCTTCTGCAGTTGCTGCTGCGGAACCATGAATTCAGCCGGATACACGCGGTCACGCGCCGCCCCCTGCCGCTCGCTCACCCCCGTCTGGCCAACCGGATCCTGAAATTCGACGAACTGGCCGCCCGTCTTGCCGGCGTGCGCTGTACCGATGCCTTCTGCTGTCTCGGCGCCGCGCAGGGGCCCCGTGCGCCCGAGGCGGAGCTGCGGCAGGTGGACGTGAATCTGGTGGTGGCGTTCGCGCGCACCGCGCAGACGGCCGGCGCCACACGCATGGTGGTGGTTTCCGCCGCACGCGCAGACCGCAATGCGCCACAGGCGTTCCAGCGCTGCAAGGGCGAGATGGAGGCCGCCCTGCGCGAACTGCGGTTCCAGTCGCTCGAGATCCTGCAGCCGGGGCCGGTGCTCGGCATGCGGCCACAGGGGACGGCCAGGGACGCGATCCGCATGGCATTTCTGCCCCTCCTCAACCCATTGTTGCGGGGCAGCATGGGCGGCTCCCGGGCCATCCTGGGCACCGACCTTGCCGCCGCAATGCTTGGCGTGGCGCGCACGCAGCGGCGCGGCGTTTACTGCGTCGGCGGAGAAAGTTTGCGGGACCTCGCGGTTGCGGGTCGGCGCCCGTCCTGAACCCGTCAATCGGTGAAGTGGCGCACACCGTCCCGGGTCCGCGCACTGTCAAATGAGTTCCGGAAACCTCACGGTCGGAACTGGATTTCTATACACATGCGCAGAGCCCCTATTGCGCTGTTGAGTGGCATTGGACGCCGCGTCGTCTGGACAGTCGTTGTCTGCGGACTGGTCGTGCTCGCGCTCGGCCTGTGGCTGCAGGCCGGCAAGCAGCAACGGCAGCACCGCGAACTCCACCAGCAGCAACTGCGTCAGACCTCGGCACAGGCCGCGTTGACGGTCGGCACCCGCATCGGCGACGCCGGCATCGTGCTGCGTGCGTTTTCAGAAAATGCATCCGCGCTGCGCCCCAGTGACTGGTCCGTGCTGCGCACGCGCCTGGTGCAGCTGCCGATGTTCGAATGGGCCGCCATCATTGAATCCACCGATGAAAGCAGCTTTCGGGTCGGCGCGCGGCAGTTCCGCCTGACTGACAACCTGCGCGAGGCCTTGGCTACGGAGCGCACCGTGCTGCTCGGTGGCACCGATGCATCCAATGCGGGCGGCCTGTACCTGGTGCGCGCGTTGCCGGAACGCGCGCCTGCCCGCTGGGTGGTGGTGGAACTTCGCAGCAGCTGGACCTGGTCGCTGCTGAGTCGCGCGGATCCGGACACACCGCTGCTCGCGCTGGATTCCAGGGGGCAGCAGCTGTTCAGCACGCTCGACCGTTCCACCGACATCATCCGCAATGTGGCGCCGCGTCTGCCGACGCTGCCGGAATCAGGCACCGGCGTGGACCTGGCCTGGAACGAGCTGGGCAAGCCATGGGTTGGCGCAGTGTCCATGGTCAGCAAGGCCGGCGCGGATTCTGACCTGACGATAGCGCTGCTCGCCGCCACGCAGGATCGTCCGTGGTCCGTGGCTTTCTGGTCCGCCTTGCGCACGCAGGCCACCATGGTGCCGCTGCTGCTGCTGCTCGCAGGCTGGTTTGCGCACGAGCTGTCGAAGCACAATGTTCCAGCGCTGCGGCAGTTGCGCCGTGCGCTGTCGCAGTTGCCCGACCGTCGCGTCGCCGTGCTCGCGCACGAGGATGCGGCCCCCGAGGTCCGGCAGCTCGTGGACACTTTCAACCGCAGTGCCGAGATCATCGAGGTGCAGGCGGAGACCCGTCGCGCGCTGGACGAGATCGACGGCCTGCTGCTGCCGGGCGGCGACTATGAAAATGTGATCGACCAGGTGCTGACGCGGGTGCGCAGCATCACCATGTCGAACAACGTGGGACTGACGCTGATCGATCCGGGTGTGTCCGGACATGGCCGTCTGTTTGCAGTGAACGGCGAGGGCGGCTGTCCAGTGACCCGCGTGGTGCTGGACGAGCAGATGGTGGCGACGCTGCGCGACGCCAAACACGGATTGACCGTCGTGCGCTGCGAAGAAGGCCGCCACAGTTTCCTCGAGCCATTGCAGGCCGCAGGTTCGGGTTTCTTCTGGATCTGGCCGGTGACCGTGGCCGGCGAGCTCGCGGCCATTCTGGCGGTGGGCTACTTCGAGGCGCCGTCGCAGGCCGCGCGCGTGGCAGGTTGCGGCACGCATTGCGCACAGCGACTCGGAATCTCGCTGTCTGGCAATGCGCGCGCCGAGCGGCTGTATCGCCAGGCACATTTCGATCCGCTGACGCAGTTGCCCAACCGGCTGCTGTTCCGCGACCAGCTGGCGCAGGAACTGCAGAACGTGGCGCAGAACAATGCCCGCGGCGCGCTGCTGTACATCGACCTCGATCATTTCAAGAAGATCAACGATTCGCTGGGACATGAGGCGGGCGATCAACTGCTCGCCATCGTGGCGCAGCGGCTGCGTGCCTGCGTCAAGGAAGGCGACACCGTAGCGCGCCTCGGCGGCGACGAGTTCACCGTGATCCTGCGCAGTATCACCGACGCGGCCTCCGTGTCGGCAGTTGCAGATCGCATCATCCAGGCCATGCAGCATCCGGTGCGGCTGGGCGGGCGCGACCACACGGTGCATGCCAGCATCGGCATGACCATTTTTCCCGTCGATGGCACCGAACTCGACGCATTGCTGCACAACGCCGATCTGGCCATGTACCGCGCCAAGGACCTGGGACGCGGCGCCGCTGTGTTCTACAACGCAAAGATGGCGGCGCGTGGCGCTCGCGTTGCCGACAGCGGCCTGTACCGCGCGCTCAAGCGCCGTGAGTTCTCGCTCTACTATCAGCCGCAGTACAGCGTTGCGGACGGCAGCCTGGTGGGACTCGAGGCGCTGGTGCGTTGGCAGAAGCCGCGCGACGGCCTGGTGTCGTCGGCGGCATTCATACCGGCTGCCGAAGAATCCGGACTCATCATCGACCTTGGCTGCTGGGTGATCGACGCGGCCTGCGCCCAGATCGCGCTGTGGCGCGAGCTGGGCGTGCCGGTGCCGCGGATGGCGGTCAATCTCTCGGTGCAGCAGTTGCGTGATCCGGAGCTGATCGCAAGCGTCAAGCGCATGCTGGAACGTCATCGCGTGCCGCCGGCCACACTGGATTTCGAAATGAACGAAGCGGCGCTCACCGATCCCGACAGCCAGGGCTGCATTGCAGCGCTCTCATCGCTCGGCGTGCGGCTCACGCTGGATGACTTCGGCACCGGGCACACGGCGCTGGCCAATCTCCGCCGCTATCCGGTGGGCGCGGTAAAGATCGATCGCAGCTTCGTGCAGGAGCTCGTGGAGAGTCCGTCGGCTGCAGCGTTGGCCAGCACAATCATTGTCATGGCTCACTCGCTCGACAAGCAGGTCATCGCCGAAGGAGTCGAGACCATCGAGCAGCTGGATTATCTGCGCGAGCGCGGCTGTGACCATGCACAGGGTTATTTCATGGCGCGACCGCTGTCGGCCAAGGACATGACCGAGCTGCTGATCGGGCGTCGACCCGAGGCCGCGCACGAACACTCAGCGATTGCCTGATTCTCCGGCATGTGCCGGTTATGTAACGATTCTGACAAAGAGTGTCGTAATTAGCCCCGGCAGGGCCACTTATCTGACATATCCCTTTAACGAGTGCTTGACGCTCGGTCGCATCCCAACGACACTTTGCACGTGACAAAGGCAAAGCCGCTGAAAAGCGGTGACGCAAAGCCACCGGTCTACAGGAGAGTTTCTCTCCCAGGATAGCGGGGTCGCCCGGAAGAAAATTCTTCCATGGAGTTTCACGATGAATGCCAGCACTGCAGAGATCCGGAACAACGAAGACGCCTCGGCGCCGGCGCAGTTGTTCGTCATCAATCTCTGCGCTTCCACCTCTCCGATGGCGCTGTCGCATCCCACTGCGCCGGAGCTGAAGCGCTATACATTTTTTGTCAGCCGTCACCGTGAAGACGGCCGCGAGCGCTTCCGTCTGCACATGGGCTACTTCGCCTCACAGCAGGAAGCCGATGCGATGCTCAATGCCGTGCGCGATGTTTATCCGGCCGCCTGGGCCGGCCTCGCGCCCACCGGCGGCGCGCCGCGCCGTGCCCGTACTTCACCCATGCCCGCCGTGAAGCCGGCAGAAATCGTGGCAGCCGTTGCGCCAATGCCCGTTGCTGCTGCGCCAGTGTTGGCTGCGGTTCCAGTGGTGGCTGCGGTTGCAGCTGGGCGTGCTCCTGTGCCCGAAGCTGCTGCGCTCGTTGCGACGCCTGCGTCCCAGGCGCGGGTGCTGGACTCCATGTCGAATGTGCGCGATGTGCTCGCGCAACTGAGCGACGTCGCGGAAACGAAGCCGGTTGCAGCGAAAGCGGCAGCGCAGCCTGCGCCACTGCAGGAGCCCGCTGTGGTCAAGGCGCCCCCGGCAATGGTCGCGCCGCCACGCCTGCAGCCCGTGGCGAAGACAGCAGCGCCAGCAATGAAAGCCGAAGTGCCCGCGCTGAGCGACTCGCAGACGCTGCGGGTGCTCGAAGCCCCCCCGGCGTCGCCGTTCGCAGA
>JBDSGY010000473.1:0-3469 GCA_039918755.1 Steroidobacteraceae bacterium | reverse complement strand
GCCACGCTGCGCAGGCGCGTGGCGCTGACCACGACCGTCTCCAGCTGGTCCCCGCCGGCATCCGGTTCAGCGGCAGTCGCAGAAGTGGCAAACAAGAGAGTAGCTGCTGAAACCGTAAGGATTGAATGTGACATGCCGAAATAACGCCCCGATTCGATGATTGAAGATTGGATCTTGGTCGGCCGCAGTGGTTCCCTGCTGCAGCCTTGGGCTTCAGCCGCCAGAGGGCTTCGCCGGGGCGATGCTGCCAACGCCGTGAATTTCGGATTCGACTTTCTGCGGATTGCCAGTGTACGTGATGGATCCCACGCCATTCACCGTGGCCTGCAAGGAGCCGGTGACATCGGCTGTGAGGCTGCCGGCGCCGTTGACGACGATCGAGGCATCACCGGCCACCAGATGCGCAAGGTCCATGTTGCCGGCGCCATTGATGCGGGCGTTCAGGGCCGCGGTCTGGCCCGCTGCCGTCAGATTGCCTGCGCCCTGCAGGGCCAGCGCCAGTGCGGCGCCGTGCACGCCCGTGATGGTCACATTGCCGGCGCCGTTGACGGCCAGCGCGTTGAGCTGCGGCGTGGTGATGTGCACGTCCAGCTTGCCGGTGTCGCCGAACCAGCGCCAGCCGGGCTTGCTGTCGATGATGAGCACCCCGTTCTGCACCTGCGTGTCGATGCCCTTGAGTGTTTCCACCCCGGCCGTCAGCGCCACGGATGTGGCGCCACCTACCTCTACGGTGACGTCGGCGGAGCCGCGCAGATCGATCGAATGGAAAGCGTCCACACCACGCTGCTCGGTGACTCGCGCGCCGCCGGGTGCGCCGCTGCAAGCGGCAACGGTCGCAAGCGCGCCCAGCAGCGCCGCGCGCGTCAAGCCTTCAGGCCAGCGTGTGATAGACGTTCTGCACATCATCGTCCTGCTCCAGTTTGTCCAGAAGAGTCATGACTTCAGTGGCCTGGTCTTCGGGCAACGTGGTGGGCGCGTTGCACAGATATTCGTGTTCGGCCGAGATGGGCACGATGCCGCGCTCTTCCAGCGCCTTCTGCAGCTGGCCGAAATTCTCGAAGGCACAGCGCACCAGAATCTGGGTCTCGCCCTTGTCGCCCGCACCTTCACCCATTTCGTCCAGGCCATGGTCCATCAGGTACAGCTCCAGGTCGTCCTGGTTGAGTCCCTCCGGCGACAGGCGGAACACGCCCAGCTTGCGGAACATGAAGCTGACGCTGCCGCTGCTGGCGAGGTTGCCCTCGTGCTTGGTGAGGATGCTGCGGACGTTCGCAACGGTGCGGGTGGGATTGTCGGTGGCAGTCTCCACCAGCAGGGCGACGCCGTGCGGCGCGTAGCCTTCATAGATGGTCTCGACATAGTTCGTCGCATCGCGGCCGGTGGCACGCTTGATGGCGCCGTCGACCTTGTCCTTGGGCATGTTCACCGCGCGCGCGTTCTGGATGACGCGCCGCAGCGACGGATTGCTGGCCGGATCGGGACCACCGGCTTTCACCGCGATCGTGATTTCCTTGCCGATCTTGGCGAACTGCTTCGCCATGCGGTTCCAGCGTGCAAACATCGTGTGTTTGCGTACTTCGAACATGCGTCCCATGAACCTGAATCCTGTCTGTGGATGCTGCGATGATAAGTGAAAAGCTGCCGCCGGCATGGTTTGCCTGCGGCATGCATTCCGGGCCGCGATTTTGCCGGATAACTGGCATCGGTGGGGGCTTTGCTACATGATTGCGGCCCCGTCCGCCATGGCGGGTCATGCCCAATCACGAAGAAGGATCACCCATGCCTCTGAGCGATATTGAGATTGCCCGCCTAGCCAAGATGCAGCCGATCGAAGCGGTCGCTGCCAAGATCGGCATCAACCGCGACCAGCTGCTGCACTACGGGCCTTACAAGGCCAAGCTGTCGCTCGAGGCGGTTCGCGACATCTCGACTCGCAAGCCCGGCAAACTCATTCTCGTGACCGCCATCAACCCCACGCCAGCCGGAGAGGGCAAGACCACGACCACCGTGGGACTGGGCGATGGCCTGAATGCCATCGGCAAGAAGACGGTCATCTGCCTGCGCGAGCCGTCGCTCGGGCCCTGCTTTGGCGTGAAGGGTGGGGCCGCCGGCGGCGGCTACGCGCAGATCGTGCCGATGGAAGACATCAACCTGCATTTCACGGGTGACTTCCACGCCATTGCTGCCGCAAACAACCTGCTGGCTGCGCTGGTTGACAACCATGTCTACTGGGGCAACGAGCTCGGCATTGACGTGCGTCGCGTGACCTGGAAGCGCGTGCTCGACATGAACGACCGCGCGCTGCGCCAGATCACCAATTCGCTGGGCGGCGCCGGCAACGGCTATCCCCGCGAAGACGGCTTCGACATCGTCGTTGCCTCTGAAGTGATGGCGATCTTCTGCCTTGCGACCAGTCTCGAAGACCTGACGCGCCGTCTCGGCAACATCATCGTTGCGCGTACCCGCGACAAGAAGCCGATCCTGGCCAAGCAGCTCAGCGCCGACGGCGCGATGGCCGTGCTGCTGCGCGATGCGCTGTCGCCGAACCTGGTGCAGACGCTCGAAGGCAATCCGGCCTTCGTGCACGGCGGTCCATTCGCCAACATCGCACACGGCTGCAACTCGGTCATGGCCACCCAGACCGGTCTGCGCCTGGGCGAATATGTGGTGACCGAGGCAGGTTTCGGCGCCGATCTCGGCGCCGAGAAATTCTTCGACATCAAGTGCCGCAAGGCGGGCCTGAAGCCTGATGCCGCAGTCATTGTTGCCACCGTCCGCGCACTCAAGATGCACGGCGGCGTGGCGAAGGATCAGCTGGGCAAGGAAGACCTGGTCGCGCTGAAGAAAGGCTTCGCGAATCTCGAGCGTCATCTCGAGAACGTTGCCAAGTTCGGCGTGCCGGCCGTGGTCGCGATCAACAAGTTCAGCGCGGATACTGACGCCGAGCACAACCTGATCAAGGAACTGTGCGCTGGCGTTGGCTCGAAGGCCATCCTCTGCTCGCACTGGGCCGATGGCAGCAAGGGCACGATCGAGCTGGCTCACGAGATCGTGAAGATCGCCGAGAGCGGCAAGGCGACCTTCAAGCCGCTGTATGCCGATGATCTGCCGCTCGTGGAGAAAGTGCGTTCCATTGCGCAGAACATCTACCGCGCCAGCGACATCAGCATGGACCAGAAGGTCAAGGACCTGTTCAAGGAGTTCCAGGATGCGGGCTTCGGCCACTATCCGGTCTGCATTGCGAAGACGCAGTACAGCTTCTCCACCGATCCGAATGCCAAGGGCGCGCCAACCGGCCATGTGCTGAACGTGCGTGACCTGCGCCTGTCGGCAGGTGCGGAGTTCATCGTCGCCATCTGTGGTGAAGTGATGACCATGCCTGGCCTGCCGAAGGTGCCGTCGGCCAATTCGATCCGCCTCAACGAGCTGGGCCAGGTCGAAGGTCTGTTCTGACGGGCGCCGCGATCCT
>JBDSGY010000472.1:0-6044 GCA_039918755.1 Steroidobacteraceae bacterium | reverse complement strand
CCTCGCGTCCACGCACGCGGCACCAGATCATCAATCACGTCATCGATGTGACCGGGGATACTGCCAAGACCACTGCATACTGGTTTGCACTGACGAACAGCACGCCGCAGAACGATGTGCAGCTGCTGTACTTCGGGCACTACGAAGACGACATGGTGCGTGTGAACGGCAAATGGCTGTTCAAGAAGCGCAAGGTGTACAACGAGTCCCGCAACAACCGGGGCGTGTTCTATCCGGGCCTTGGCGAGAAGGATCCGCGCAAGAAGTAGCGCAGCCGGTGTCGCTGCCTGAAACCCTGCTGGCTGCGGCGCTCGGCGTATCGCTGGCCGCGGCCGTGGGTTTCAGGGTTTTCGTGCCGCTGCTGGTGGTGGCTGTGGCGGCGAAGTCCGGATGGATGGACCTCCCGGCTTCGTTTGACTGGCTTGGCAGCGCCGCTGCCATTGCCATGCTCGCGGTCGCGGCAGTCGCTGAAATTGCTGCGTACTACATCCCGGGCGTGGACAACCTGCTCGACGCCATCGCGGCACCGCTGGCGGTGATTGCCGGCACGATGCTGGTGGCAGCGCCGCTGTGGGAACTTCCACCACTGCTGAAGTGGACCACGGCTGTCATCGCCGGAGGGGGCGCGGCTGGGGTGACGCAGGGGCTGACTTCGCTCCTGCGCGCGAAATCCACGCTTGCTACCGGCGGTCTGGCCAACCCGGTGGTCTCCACCGGCGAGCTCGGTGGCTCTCTGCTGCTGTCGATACTGGCACTGCTGATGCCATTGGTGGCCCTGTTGTTCGTGGCGATCGCGCTGGTCCTGGTATTCCGCAGAATCAGGCGGCTTGCACGGCGGACTGTATGAATATACAGTCTCGGCATGGCCATGCACGTTCCGCCGTCAGGCTTCAAAGGCAGGGGCGCGCTCGGGAATCCTGTCAACCGCTTCGACAGCCAGCGCACCGAAGATCTCGACGACGGCTGGTTCCAGGATGAAGCGCCCACCAGCATAGCCACGGAACTGCGGGTGGACGCGAGCCGCAGCATCATCGCCCGTAACGACTCGCCCGACGTCCACTACGACCAGTCCATCAACCCGTACCGGGGCTGCGAGCATGGGTGCGTGTTCTGCTACGCGCGCCCGACGCATGCCTTTCTCGGCTGGTCGCCGGGCATCGATTTCGAAACGCGCCTGACCTACAAGCCGGAAGCAGCCACGCTGCTGCGCCAGGAGCTCGCCAGGCCCGGGTACATTTGCCGCCACATCATGCTCGGCTCCAACACCGACCCCTACCAGCCCGTCGAGCGGCAATTGCGGGTCACGCGCACCATCCTGGAAGTGCTTGCCGAGGCGCGGCATCCAGTTGCCATCACCACCCGCAGCAGCATGCTGCTGCGTGATCTGGACCTGCTGGGGTCCATGGCAGAACAGGGACTGGTGCAGGTGATCTTCAGCATGACCACGCTTGATTCCGATCTGAAGCGCAAGCTCGAGCCTCGCTCGGCCGCCGGCGAAGCACGTCTGCATGCAATGCGGAAGCTGCGTGCCGCTGGCGTGCCAGTCGCGGTGCTTGCCGCGCCGATCATTCCGGCCGTCAATGACAGTGAGCTTGAAGCCATCCTGGAAAGTTCCGCTGCCGCGGGCGCAACGCATGCGGGATACGTGATGCTGCGGCTGCCACTGGAAGTGAAGGACCTGTTCCGTGACTGGCTGGCCGTGCACATGCCGGAACGGGCCGCGCATGTCATGTCGCTCGTGCAGGGCATGCGCGAAGGCAAGGACAATGACTCCACGTTTGGCACGCGCATGGTGGGCACAGGCGTCTGGGCGCAGTTGCTGCGCGACCGATTTCACCTCGCCTGCCGCAGGCTGGGGCTCGACACTGGCCGCAACATCAAGCTGGCAACCAATCTGTTCCGGCCGCCGGAAACAGGCGGTCAGATGGGGCTGGGGTTCTAAGCAACGCAACGCAAGAGGTTGCAATCCGGCGGCACAACCGTTCACATAGGCGGATGAATCCATCTCCGGAAACAGCACTGATGGAGACCCGGGCGTGGGTCGATCGCGCAGTGATCGGTCTCAATCTGTGTCCCTTCGCCAAGGCCGTGCAGGCACGGGACCAGATCCGCTATGCCGTCAGCGAAGCCGCCTCCGCAGAGGCTCTGCTGATCGAGCTGCGCGAAGAAATGCAGCGGCTGAATGCCGCCGATCCTGCTGCCATCGACACCACGCTGCTCATCCATCCGCAGGTGCTGAACGATTTTCTCGAGTACAACGAATTCCTGGCCGCGGCTGACGGGCTGCTGGTGGAGCTGGAACTGGATGGCGTGCTGCAGGTGGCAAGCTTCCACCCGCAATTCCAGTTTGCCGGCACGAGGGCGGACGACGTGACCAACGCGACCAACCGGTCGCCGTATCCCACGCTGCACCTGCTGCGCGAAGACAGCGTCGATCGGGCGGTGGCGGCATTCCCGCTGGCCGAAGTGATCTACGAAAAGAACATCCGCACGCTGCAGGCGCTGGGTGCGGGCGGAGTGGCCACACTGCAGGCGCAGTGCCGGGCCGACGCCGCAGCGGCCAAGTAAACGCGGCGCCGAACGGACGCGGCGGCCTAGACCTTTGCTGCCTTCAATGCCGCCAGCACCCGCTCACTCCTGAACGGTGCACGGCGCATGCGCACGCCGGTTGCGTCGTGGATTGCGTTCGCCACGGCAGCGATCAATGGCTTGTGGCTGGTCTCACCCGCGCCATAAGGCGCAAGGTCGGCACGCTCCGGGTTCGGATCGCCGTTGACCAGCACGATATCGATCGCAGCCGGCGTGTCGGAATGCCGCAGGGTGGGATAGCTGGCCCAGTCGACGCTGGTGACCTTCTCGTGGTCGAACTGTACTTCCTCCCACAGCGCGCGACTCAACGCATGCAGCATGCCGCACTCGACGGTATGCCGCAGCCCCGCGGGATTGATCACGAGGCCGCAGTCATGCGCGCACACCAGGCGCTTGACCCAGACGCGGCCGGTGTCGCGATTCACCTCGACCTCCGCAATGACCGCTGCAATGGTGTTGCCGCGATAGGTGTAGGCAATGCCCCTGCCGGCCAGCACCTTGCCTGCCGAAGACCGGGGCCGTGGTTGCGGTGAGTAGCGTGCATCCCAGCCGTAGGCTTGCGCCGCCGCGCGCACCACGGCCTGCGATCGTGATTTGCGGAATACGGCGTCTTCGGTGGAGCCGGCGATGAGGTCCAGCCGGAACTGCACCGGATCGGCGCGCGATGCCGCGGCCAGTTCATCGATGAATGATTCGAAGGCAAAGGTGACTTGGGGGCCGTTGGGGTCGCGCAGGTTGCCGGTGCGCAGGGGTGTTTCCCAGACCAGCGGCAGCGCGACGATACGCGTGGTCGTGCGCCGGTTTGCGATGGCGTACATCGCCGTGGGTGCTTCCGCGCTGCCGCGCGCGGGGCGTTCCGGCCGGCGTCCCATGAGCTGTGCAGCCAGCACCGTGTCCGGCTCGTTGTAGCCCAGGTGATTGTGGTCCGCAGCGCACGCGTCGTATTCCAGCGCCACCACCTTGCCCTGGGCATCGAGCGCGCCGCGCAGCTTGAAGACATAGGGCGGGCCCTTGGTGTCCCACGCCGATTCTTCCGCGCGCATCCACTGCATACGCACCGGGCGGCCAAGTTCGCGCGCGAGGAACGCCGCTTCGAAGCCCGCGTCGTCGGCCGCAGTGCGGCCGTACACCTGCGGCCCATCCATGTAGACCACGCGCACCTTGTCGCGCGGCATGTCGAGAAACTTCGCAACTCCGTTGCGAAGACCATAGGCCTTCATGTCATTGGAATAGATCGTCATCTGGCCGTTCGAAGGATCGGCGAGCGCGTGCGCAGGGCCGATGGCCGAATGACCCTGGAAAGGTATTTCGTATTCGGCTTCGACCACCCGCGCGGCGCTGGCCAGCGCGGCGGCCGGATCTCCCTGGATCTGCGGCTCGCCCGTCACTGTCGGCGTTGCATTGCGCATGTACTCGAACAGTTCGCTGGACGCCGGGAATGGTGCAGTTGCCGGTCGCCTCCATTCCACCTTCAGCTGCTGTGCAGCGCGAATGGCCTGTTCCTCGCGCGCGCAGATCACGGCCACGTAATTGCCGCGGCTGACCACGCGGATGAAGCCCGGTACATTGGCCACCGATGATTCGTCGATGCGCTGCAGTGTGGCTCCCGCAAAGGGTGGCCGGACATTGCGCGCATGCACCATGCCCGGCACCTTCATGTCCACGGCCCACTTGAGCGAGCCATCCACCTTGGCGGGAATGTCATAGCGCTGCAGCGGTTGCCCCACGACGCGCAACTCGCTCACCGGTTTGACGGCAGCCTTGACGGCGATGTTGTCGACATTGCGTCCGGTGACGGCGACGTTGAAGCGCTTCCCGCCGACGAGTTCGGCGTAGGTCACCTTCTTCGAGGCATCGGACTGCACCGCAATGGTCGCGTTGGCTACGGTGAGCATCCCGACCGGCACACCCAGGTGCTGACTGCCAAGTTCCAGCAACACGCGGCGCGCCTCCGCCGACACGCGGCGCATCGCCCAGCCATCGCGCTCCACGCCGTCGGAACCGCCGGAGCCGCCCTGGTCCGGCGTGATGTCTGTGCAGCCCATGACGAGGCTGGTGCTGTCGTAGGCGATGTCCAGTTCGTCGCACATCATTTGACGATAGGCGGTGCCAGTTCCCTGTCCGCCGTCGGTCTTGCCAACGAAGAACGTCGCGGTGTTGTCGGCATGGATGACGATCCATGTGTCGATCTGCAGGAAGTCGGGATCCGGGTAAGGACCGCCGGCGGCTTCCGCAGCGAGCGCAGTGGCGCCCGGCAACGAGGCAACGCTGACGCTGATCACGAGCGCGCCCGAACCTTTGAGGAAATTCCGGCGTGAGGCCAGGTTGGAACCGAGGAGGGCGTCCCGCACTGCTTTGGGCAGTTGCAGCGCGGCGCTCACTTTGGTTCTCCCGCAGCCTTCGTCCCGCGCGCCACACGTTTGATGGCTGCCTGCACGCGGTAGTACGTCATGCACCGGCACAGTGCACCATCCATCGCGGCGCGGATCTCGGCATCGCTGGGATCAGGGTTGCGGTCGAGCAGCGCCTTGGCCGTCATGATCTGGCCGTTCTGGCAATAGCCGCATTGCGCGGCCTGCTCGTCGATCCATGCCTGCTGCAGCGGATGCAGCTTGCCGTTCCTGGAAATGCCTTCCAGCGTCGTTACCTCGCCCCGCACCGCCGAGACCGGCGTGATGCACGAACGGGTGGCCACGCCATCGATGATGACCGTACACACACTGCACTGGCCGAGTCCGCACCCGAAGCGCGGCCCGTGCAGGTCCAGATCGTTTCGCAGTACGTAAAGTAGGGGCGTCGACGGGTCGACATCCACCTCGTGCGCAGCGCCGTTGACCTGCAGTTTGACGATGCTCATGGCTCACCTGTGAGGAAGCGGGTGGTCTGGAGCGGTCCAGACTAGGCCACACCCCGCCCCGATTCAATGCGAATCTGGCGGTAAGATGCGGCATCGGAGCCACGCGCTCCTGCACGTCAAACGGAGAAACAAGATGTCGACAGTCACGCTCGCGGGAAATCCAGTTGCAGTTGCGGGCCACTTTCCACAGAAGGGTGACACCGCACCTGCGTTCTCCCTCGTCGGCAAGGATCTGGCCAATGTCGGGCTCGACAAGTTTGCCGGCAAGCGCAAGATCCTGAATATCTTCCCCAGCATCGACACGCCCACCTGCGCGATGTCCGTGCGGCAGTTCAATGCCAAGGCGAATGGAATGCCGAACACGGTGGTGCTGTGCATCTCGGCAGACCTGCCATTTGCGCAGGCCAGGTTCTGCGGCGCGGAAGGCCTCGACAATGTGGTGACCTTGTCCACGATGCGCGGCGGCAGGTTCCTGCAGGATTATGGCGTGGCTATTGCGGATGGTCCGCTCGAGGGGTTGACTGCGCGCGCGGTGATTGTGGTCGACGAGCAGGACAAGATCGTCTACAGCGAACTGGTGAAAGAGATCAAGGACGAG
>JBDSGY010000471.1:0-3391 GCA_039918755.1 Steroidobacteraceae bacterium | reverse complement strand
CAAGCTCGATGTCATGAAACTCGCGAGTCGGGGCGGCAAGATCCTCGGGCAGGCGTGCGCTGAACGCGAGCTCGCTGAGGTGCCAGTCGGCCCCGGAGCCGGCATCGCGCCAGGTAATGTCGGCGTCACGCAGCTTCACGGCGCCGACGCGAATCGTGACCGATGAGGGTGCGGCAGGATTCGCGGCTTTCGCTGGCCTGAATGTCCAGTTGTCCTGGCCCTGCGCATTGCGCTGGAGGTTGAGCTTCAGGCCTTTGATATCGATGCGATCGATCAGCACGCGCCGGCTGAACAGCGGCCGCGCTGCCACGCCGAGCCGCACCTGCGCCCAGCTTGCCAGCGGCGTCGGCCCGAAGCCCGGTGCATTTGCGACATCGCCACCTTCGCTGACAATGAAGATCTGCGGTCCCAGCTCCCAGCGCAGGTTGCCGCTCAAGTGCACCTCGCGACCGATGGCGGCGTTCGCACGTGCCTCTATCTGGCCGCGGAAATCATTGGGATCGAGGAATATCCACAGCCCCGCCAGCGCGAGCACGGCCAGCAGGGCCAGCGCGGCAATGCCTCCAAGCAGCCAGAAAATCAGCCGGCGGATGTGCCGTGCCATTTGATCGCGTACTGCACCAGCTGCGCATTCGTCTCGAGAGCGAGCTTGCGCTTGATGGTGAGGCGATGGGTTTCCACCGTCTTGACGGAAAGGGACAGATTGTCCGCAATTTCGCGCGTGCCCTGCCCCGAACCGATCAGGCTGATCACCTGCAGCTCGCGTGCCGACAACCGCTGCGCACCATCATCTGACTTGCGCGTGATCATCGCGCGCTGCAGGGCGTCGCTGACGAAACGCTCACCCCTGAGCACAGTGCGCAGCGCGGTGATCAGCTGCTCGGTAGCTGCCTGCTTCATGATGTAGCCGGATGCACCCTGCGCCAGCAGGCGCTCCGCATAGATCGCTTCGTCATGCATGGACAGCACGAGGATGCGGATCTCTGGAAAATGTGCGTGCACGTCGCGCACGATATTGAAGCCATCGCCTTCCGACAGCGACAGGTCGACTACCATTGCATCGGGTTTGAGTTCACGCACCAGGCGGCGCGCCTGCAGTTCGGTCTGCGCTTCGCCGCAGATGGTGAGGTCCGTCTCGGCGTTGATCATCAGCTTGATGCCCTGGCGCACCACCGGATGATCGTCGACGATCATTACGCGGCGCATTTCCCGCGGTGCTTCTGGCTGTGTCATGCGACTTCCCTATTTACCCTGAGCGGACAACGACACCGCAGCGTGGTCCCGCCTGAAGGCCGGGACTCGATTGAGAGATAACCTCCGATCAGCTGCGCGCGAAACCGCATGATACGCAGACCCATGCCGCCGCGTGCGAACTGCAGGGGGTCGAAGCCCTTGCCATCGTCCACCACCAGCAGCTCGACGTCCGGACCTGCGACACGAAGACGCAGGCGTATGCTCTCTGCGTCGGCATGCCGGGCCGCATTGAGCACGCCTTCCTGGGCTATGCGATAGAGGTTGGTCGCGCAGTCCTCGTCCAGCTGCAGATCCGGCGGCAGCTGGAGGTCCAGCTGCACGCGGATGTGATAACTCTCGTCCACCTGGTTGACGAGCTCCTCGAAGCCTTCGATCAGCCCTTGATGCGTCGGTCGCACTGGCGACAAGCCGCGGGCCAGCGAGCGGGTGCTGCGGATTGCGGCGTTCACCAGCGCCACGATGCCGTCAATTTCGGACTGCAACGCAGGGGTGCCGGCATTGCCGGAACGCGCCCCCAGTCCCTGCAGCATCATCGCGATGCCGGCAAGCTGCTGGCCCAGGCCTTCATGCAGGTCGCCGCCGATGCGCTGCTGCACGCGCGTGGCCACCTGCATCAGTTCGCGTTCGAGCTTCTGGCGTTCGGCAATATCGGTGATGACCGCCACCACGCAGCGCTGGTCACCCAGCTGCAGTGACGAGAAATAGCCCTGCACCGGGCAGAGACTGTTGTTACGGTGCCGACCTTCCAGATCGATGATCGAGGTCCTGTCATTGTCGGTGCCCGCGAACACGGTGCGCAGCAGGCCTTCGAAATTCTCGGCGCTGCGGAAACTCAGCACGCCCGAGTGCAGGCCATTCATCTGGCCGCGCCCATAGCCGAACATCTTTTCGAGCGCGGGATTGGCGAACAGAATGGCGCCGTCGCCTGCCAACAGCATCACGCCGTCGCTCATGCGTTCAATGATGGCCGCCTGCATCTGCAGCTGCTCGCGCTGCGCTTCGGCCGCGGTGATGTCTTCGATGATGCCGTAGGCGCGGATGGGGCTGCCGTCCTGTCCGAGCATGTAGGTGCCACGCTGCTGCACGTGGCGCCAGCTGCCGTCCTGGTGCCGTACCCGGTACGTCAGCGAGTAATTCTCGGCGCCGGACCGGCTGGCCGTGAGTTGCTGTGTAACCCGGGCGTGGTCGTCCGGATGCACGATCGCGAGCCAGCCTCCGTAGCCATCTTCGCCCTGCAGCGAGTCGTAGCCCAGCATGCGCTTGAGGCCATGCCGTTCGGACTTGTGGGTGCGAAGATCAAGGTCGTAGACCACGCCGGGCACCGCCGAGACCGACATGCGGAAGCGCTCTTCGCGCGCCCGCAGCCGGTCGAAATCCGCATTCAAGGCGGTGACATCGATCACGTAACCGAGGATGCAGAGACCGACGCGGTCCTGGCCGCGTGAGGTCCAGCGGGCCCGGGCCAGAACCGAGACCCAGTGGCCCTGGTCATGGTGCACGCGATACATCCCTTCATACGTGGGTGCCAGGCCCTGCCTGAAATCCGAGTAGGCCAGTTCCTGTCGAGCCTGGTCGTCAGGGTGCACACGGCGGCGCCAGAAATCGGCGACCCGTCGGCCGATGGCAGGTTCCACGCCAACCAGGTGATAGAGACCATCCGAATGGTGGGCGAGATTCTCCGGAAGCAAATGCTCCCAGACGCCGACGCCCACCAGATTGAGGACGGATTCGATGCCCTGTGCGACAGGCCCCGGAGTCGGGTGGGAGAGACTGCTGTCAGAGCCGGTCGGGGCGTCCATTGCCCTGTCGATTCTGCCTGAAACGGACCTTGCCTATTGGTGAAGCTCGCTGGTCACGCTTACGCCGAGGGCTTTGTACAGGGACACCAGGGCGGTCGCGGCCGCGGTCTGGCTCCGCGCCAGCAGATCCTCGGCTTCCAGCGCGGTGCGATAGGCGTCCAGGGCGGTCAGGAAGTCCGAGACGCCCCCTTCAAAGCGCTGCGTAGCCAGATCTGCCGCCGTCACGCTGGCCTTCGCGGCGGCAGCCAGATGCTGCTGCCGGCGCCGTTCGCGACTGAAATCGGACAGCGAGTTCTCGACATCCTCAAGCGCCACGAGCACGGCCTGCTCATAGTTCG
>JBDSGY010000470.1:0-2710 GCA_039918755.1 Steroidobacteraceae bacterium | reverse complement strand
TTGCGCACCGACGGGCCCGCATGCGCCTTGCTGAAGCCGGCTTCGCTGACGGGCGGCAGGCTCGCCGGGCGCGACACCGCGCTGGCGACTGCGGGCTTCGCTGCAGCCGCAGCCGGCGCCGGAGAGGCAGGCACCGGGGCAGACGGAGCCGCAGCCGCGGGAGCCGCTGCCGTGACCACGCCGCTCAACGTAACAACGCGACCACCGGCAGAAATCTTGCCGCCAGCCTGCACATGCACTGCCTCGACCACACCCGCAGCCGTCGATGGCACGTCCATCGTGGCCTTCTCGGTTTCAAGCGTGACCAGCGGCGTATCGACTTCGACCTTGTCGCCGACCTTGACGAGCACTTCGATGACACCGACTTCGGTGAAGTTGCCCATGTCGGGCAGCAACACGTCGATGCTCCGGGGTGCGGCGGCCGCTGCCGGCGCTGCAACCGGGGCTGCGACAGCAGGTGCCGCGGCCGTGGCAGCGGGAGCCGCCGCAGCGGCTGCAACACCTTCGCCACGCAGCGTAACGACCAGCGAACCTTCGGAAACCTTGCCACCGGCCTGCACATGCACGGACTCGACCACGCCGGCTGCGCTGGATGGCACATCCATCGTGGCCTTCTCGGTCTCGAGAGTGATCAGCGGTGTGTCGATTTCGACCGTGTCCCCGACCTTCACCAGCACTTCGATGACGGAGACTTCCGGAAAACTGCCCAGATCGGGCACGCGCACTTCAATTGTCTGCGACACGCGCGGGACCTCAGCTGTTGAGCGGGTTGGCTTTGTCAGGATCGACGCCGAGCTTCTTGACGGCTTCGACCAGCACGCTGCGCTCGATGGATCCTTCATCCACCAGTGCCTTCAGCGTGGCCAGCACCACGAAGCGGCGATCCACCTCGAAATGCTCGCGCAGCGCCGCGCGGCCATCGCTGCGGCCAAACCCGTCGGTGCCCAGCGTGACATAGCGGCCAGGAATCCACTGCCGGATCTGGTCCGGCACGGTGCGCATGTTGTCGGTGGCTGCAATCACGGGCTGCGTGCGGTCACTGAACAGTTGCGCCACATACGGCAGCTGCGGCGCCTTGTCGGGATGCAGCAGGTTTTCGCGCTCGACGTTCAGCGCCTCGCGGCGCAGTTCGCTGAAGCTCGTCACCGAGAACACATCCGTGGGGATCTTGTAATCGTTTTCGAGCATGACAGCGGCGGCGTTCACCTCGCGCAGGATGGTGCCCGAACCAAGCAGCGTGGCGCGCAGCTTGCCGCGCGAGCCTTCCTTCAGCAGGTAGGCGCCTTTCAGGATTCCCTGCTCGGTGCCAGCCGGCATCGGCGGCTGCACGTAGTTCTCGTTCATCACCGACAGGTAGTAGAAGATGTTCTGCTGTTCGACATACATCTTCTGCAGACCATCGTGAATGATCACGGTGAGCTCATACGCGTAGGCCGGATCGTACGCACGGCAGCTTGGCACCGTGGTGGCGATGAGTTGGCTGTGGCCGTCCTGGTGCTGCAGTCCTTCTCCCGCCAGTGTGGTGCGACCTGCGGTCGCGCCCAGCAGGAAGCCACGCGCCTGGATGTCGCCCGCCGCCCAGATGAAGTCACCCACACGCTGGAAGCCGAACATCGAATAGTAGATGTAGAACGGCACCATGCTCTGGCCATGATTCGCATAGGCCGTGCCGGCCGCGATCCATGAGCACATGGCGCCAGCCTCATTGATGCCCTCTTCGAGCATCTGGCCTTTCCTGTCCTCTTTATAGGACATCAGCTGGTCGGAATCCTGTGGCGTGTAGAGCTGGCCTACTGCCGAATAGATGCCGATCTGGCGGAACAGGCCTTCCATGCCGAAGGTGCGCGCTTCGTCGGGCACGATCGGCACGATGTTCTTGCCGATGTTCTTGTCCTTCAGCAGCGCGGTGAGCATGCGCACAAAGGCCATGGTGGTCGAGATCTCGCGATCGCCACTGCCGTCGAGCAAGGTCTTGAATGTGTCGAGTGCGGGAATCTGCAGGGCCGGCACATCCGTATTGCGCTGGGGCAGATAGCCACCCAGTGCTTCGCGACGCGCCTTCAGGTAGCGGATCTCTTCGCTGTCTTCGGCCGGCTTGCGGAAGGTGAAGCTCGCGATGTCTTCATCGCTCAACTGGATGCCAAGGTTGGTGCGGAAGCTCGCGAGCGACGCCACATCCATCTTCTTCTGCTGATGCGCCACCATCTGGCCTTCGGCCGCCTTGCCGAGGCCAAAGCCCTTCACCGTGTGCGCGAGGATGACCGTTGGCTGGCCCTTGTGCGCAATGGCCGAGGCATAGGCCGCATAAACCTTCTTGGCATCATGCCCGCCGCGCTTCAGGCGCCAGATGTCGTCGTCCGACATGTTGGCCACCATGGCCGCGGTTTCCGGATGCTTGCCGAAGAAATGCTCGCGCGTGTAAGCGCCGCCCTTGGCCTTGAAGTTCTGGTACTCGCCGTCGACACAGGATTCCATCAGCCGGTGCAGCACGCCACCGGTGTCCTTGCCGAGCAATGGATCCCAGCGGCCACCCCACAGCACCTTGATGACATTCCAGCCAGCACCGAGGAAAGCGGCTTCGAGTTCCTGGATGATCTTGCCGTTGCCGCGCACCGGCCCGTCGAGACGCTGCAGGTTGCAGTTGACCACGAACACGAGATTGTCGAGACCTTCGCGCACCGGCATCGTGAGCGCGCCCATCGATTCGGGC
>JBDSGY010000469.1:0-2930 GCA_039918755.1 Steroidobacteraceae bacterium | reverse complement strand
TCTCCACCGGGCTCCTGCAATCGATGAGCCGCGACGAAGTGGAGGCTGTTCTCGGCCACGAGGTCGCGCACGTCGCCAACGGGGACATGGTGACGCTGACGCTGATCCAGGGCGTGGTGAACACTTTCGTGTTCTTCCTTGCCCGGATCATTGGCGAGTTCGTCGACAAGGCCGTGCTGCGCAACGAGCGCGGCCGGGGCATCGGTTATTTCGTATCGGTCATGGTCGCGCAGGTGCTGCTGGGCATCCTGGCGAACATGATCGTCATGTGGTTCTCGCGGCGGCGCGAGTTCCGGGCCGATCAGGGCGGCGCACGCGCTGCCGGAACCGGCAACATGATCGCCGCGTTGGAAAGGCTGAAGGCGGCTTCCAACGAACCGCTGCCGGCGCAAATGGCGGCATTCGGCATCAAGGGTGGTGGGGGATCGGGCTTCAAGCGCCTGTTCCTGAGCCACCCGCCCCTCGAAGAGCGCATCGCCGCACTGCAGAATCTGCGCTGATCCCGGGGGCGGCCGGTGCCGGCCGCCCTGAATCCGGGGGCCGGTCTGCGCCGTACTTGAAATTCATGGCGTCTCACCCGCATCCTTCAGGGGCTTGGGGGGAGAAAACCAAACATGAACAGCACCACCAAACCGACCATCGTTCCGGACAGCATCCTCGATAAAACGGAAGGCGGCGGCGGCCTGCTGTCGCGCGTAGCGCGCAAGGCGCTGCTAGGCCGGCTGGCCCTGATCCGCGATGGCGAAGTCCGCGTGCAGGACAATGGCCAGTCCTTGCGCTTCGGCAACCGCACCGCGCGCTGTGGGCTGGCGGTCACCATCACCGTGCGCGACCCGGAGTTCTATTCGCTGGCTGCCTACGGCGGCACGGTGGGTGCCGGCGAATCCTATATCCACGGTCACTGGCGCTGCGATGACCTGACTGCGCTGGTGCGCATCATGGTGTTGAACCGCGATGTCATGCAGGAGATGGAGAACAGCTTCGCCGCGCGTGGCAGCGCGCTGCTGCGTCGATTGCTGCATTGGGCCAATCGCAACAGCAAGCGCGGCAGCGCACGCAATATCGCCGCGCACTACGACCTGGGCAACGACCTGTACAAGCTCATGCTCGATGACACCATGGCCTATTCCTGCGGCATCTTCCTCAATGAGGAAGCCACGCTGCACGAAGCCTCGATCGCCAAATTCGATGCCGTCTGCCGCAAGCTGGCGCTGACCAGTTCCGACCACCTGGTGGAAATCGGCACGGGCTGGGGCGGGCTCGCCATTCATGCGGCCGAGCGATATGGCTGCCGGGTCACGACCACCACGATCTCGCGCGAACAGCACGATTTTGCCAAAGAGAAGATTGCGCAGCGCGGGCTCTCGGACCGCATCAACCTGCTGTTCGAGGACTACCGGGATCTCAAGGGCCAGTACGACAAGCTGGTCTCCATTGAAATGATCGAGGCCGTCGGCGCACGCTATCTGGACACCTATTTCCAGAAATGTTCGTCGCTGCTGAAGCCCACCGGCGCGATGCTGCTGCAGGCCATCACGCTGCAGGACCAGTACTATGCCAAGGCTCTGCGTTCGGTGGACTACATCCAGCGCTTCGTGTTTCCAGGCAGCTTCATCCCATCGGTGAATGCAATCTCCGAATCGGTCAATCGCGTCACCGACATGAAGATGTTCAACCTCGAGGACATTGGCCCCCACTACGCGCCGACGCTGCGGATGTGGCGCGAACGCTTCTTCGCCAATGTGGCACGCGTGCGGGAACTGGGTTATCCGGAAAGCTTCAACCGCCTGTGGGAATTCTATCTCTGCTACTGCGAGGGCGGCTTTGCGGAGCGGCAGCTGGGCGATGTGCAGATGCTGCTGACCAAGCCGGACTGCCGTCGCGCCGCCATTGCGGCGGCCTGAGCCAGCTATTCCCGTTACTGAGGAACTGGCTGACAGGCTGCGCGCACTGCTAGGCGCAGACGCCGTCCTGACGGCGGCGTCGGATATCGAGCCCTTTCTCACCGACCATCGCCGGCTCTACCACGGCGCGACGCGAGCCGTGGTGCTGCCATCCAGCACAGCGCAGGTGGCGGATGTGCTGCGTCTCTGCCTTGCAGAAAGAATCAGCGTGGTCCCGCAGGGCGGCAATACCAGTTACTGCGGCGGCGCCACGCCCGATGCCTCCGGCAAGAGCATCGTGCTCGCGATGCGGCGCATGAACCGCGTGCGTCGCGTCGACCCCGCAAATTTCGCATTGATCGCAGAAGCCGGCTGCACCCTCGCCGCCGTGCAGCAGGCCGCCCACGACGCGGACCGCTTTTTTCCACTTAGCCTGGGCTCCGAAGGCAGCTGCCAGATCGGCGGCAACCTTGCCACCAATGCCGGCGGCACCGCGGTGCTGCGTTATGGAATGATGCGTGACCTGACGCTCGGCATCGAAGCGGTGCTCGCCGATGGCAGCGTGATCTCGCAACTGGCGCCGCTGCGCAAGGACAACACCGGCTACGATCTTCGCAACCTGCTCGTCGGCAGCGAAGGCACGCTGGGCGTCATCACCGCGGCTTGCCTGAAGCTTTTTCCCGCGATCCGCGCGGTGGCCACTGCGTGGATCGCCCTGCCCGCCGCGGCGAACGCCATCGCACTGCTCGGCTTCCTGCGTGAGCGCAGCGCGGATCGGTTGTCGAGCTGCGAACTGATTCCCGCCGCCGCGCTGCAACTGGTGCTGCAGCATGTTCCGGATGTGCGCGATCCAGGCGCAGCGCAGAGTCCCTGGTATCTGCTCGTCGAATTCTCGAGCTCTGCGCCGGACCCGATGGATGAACTGCTCGAGTCTGCCATCGCGTACACCCTGGAATCCGGCCAGGCAACGGACGCGGTAATCGCTCGCAGCGAAGCGCAGCGCGCGAATCTCTGGCGCTTGCGCGAATCAGTGCCGGAAGCGCAGCG
>JBDSGY010000468.1:0-2734 GCA_039918755.1 Steroidobacteraceae bacterium | reverse complement strand
CTTTCATGACGGCGTTCGCTGCACAGAAGCCCGCGGACGTGCCCTGGGCGCGCAATGTGCGTTTCACCGAAAATGGTGTCGGCATCCAGGTGGGCGAAGGCATCTGGGGCTCGATCCGCCGCAAGTCCGATATGGCCCTGCGCGTGGCGGATCCAGTGGCAGGCACCTACTCCTGGTACGGCCTGATCTACGATCACGATGCGCCGGCGTGGGCTGGCGTGCGACTCAGGTTTGCGGGCGCGAAGATCAACGAAGCAGAAGTCATCGTCGCGCGCGAACGCAACCCGGGCCCATGGGGCGATCCGGCTAAGTTTGCAGTCGACGCGCGTTTCGAAGCGGTGGTGCCCGCCGCGCAGCGCAGCACGCGCACGCAGATGATCGCCGCGGTTCAGGGGTATGCCCGGACCGTCGAACGCAACGATGGAATGCTGCATGCGCGCTTTGATCCAGCGTGCACGCGAACCGAAAACGGCGTGGTGGTTTCAACGGGGGATGTAGGTTCCATTGGGCTCGTGAAGTCCCCTGGCCAGTACGCGCAGGGATGCGAAGCCCAACTGAAACTCGGACTCTACCGCCCCGTGGATCGCCTGCGTGGACGCCGCGTACTCGGCGTTGACGAGGATCGGGGCCTGGTGCTGATGGCATCGGTGGCCGATTTCGGTCTGGCGCAGCGGCAGTACGTGCTGACCGATGGCCGCAAGGTCGAAAGCGATCGTTTCCACGCCATGGCCCGCGAGCTGTTCGAGATCTACAAGATTGTCGGGGGACGTATCCAGACCGTCGAAGCGATCTCGGTCGACCAGCCCTACGGCATGCCCGTGGCCTGGTCGCCGTGAGAATCGGTACTACAACAGCAGGTCATGAAGATATCCGGTGAGGCGCGCTGACTCGCCCCCGGTGCAGCGGAAGCCGACATAGCCATCTGGCCGGATGAGATACAAGCGATCCTCCGGCCCGCTGCCGTAGTACTTCACCAGATCCGCGCTGACCGGAAGGTGCCACGTTCGCACCACGCGCGGGAAGCGAGCATCCAGCTTCTGCAGAATCGCAGCCAGCGCAGCACCGTTGCTGTTCTGGCCCGGCATGCCCAGCACGGTGAAACCGGTATGTCGGGTGGCTGCAAACAGCGTGCGGCCATCGCCGAGATCTGCATCCGGGGCGCGGTCGCCGGCCTGCGGCCCGTCTTCGAGCGTGCTTTTCGCGAGCGGCTCGATGGAGTCGCGGTAGGTGTACGCAATGCCTGAACATCGACCCACAACGGCCTGCAGGAATGCGGGGTCACTGATGCGGGCCGTGCGTTCGGCAATGCTCTTGCCGTGTCCCATGAAGATCTCGTGCAGCGCCGAGGCCGCCCAGATCACCTGCTCTGCAATCGGCTTGCGCTCGGCCTCGTACGTGTCGAGCAGCGATTCGCGCGCCTGGCCGCTGACGACCATCGCCAGTTTCCAGCCGAGATTCCACGCATCCTGCAGGCAGCAGTTCATGCCCTGACCACCCGACGTGGAATGTACATGGGCTGAATCGCCAGCCAGAAAGACATTGTGGCTGCGATACGTGTGCGCCAGCCGGACGTGGCTTTCCCACTTTGAATGCCAGACCACCTTGCCCATGCGCACGCCATCGAAGTGCTGATCGATCACGTGCAGAAAGGCGCCCTCCGGCGTCATGTCTGGCGCCGCAGCTTCGCCGCGATCGCTGAGCAGCAGGCGGTGATATCCGCCTGGCAGCTTCACGATCATCACGAAGTGGCTGCGTCCGGCGCAGTAGTGCACGTATTCGTCGGTGTCCGGAAAATGTTCGAGGAACACGTCGAGGTTCTGCATGACAGAACCCGTGTAGTCGCTTTCGTCCTGGACCAGATGCAGGGCGCGGCGCACCCTGGAATTGGCTCCATCGCAGGCCACCAGATACTGCGCCGTAATCTCTTCAATGCGGCCATCAGCATGCCGGACAGTGGCCAGTGCACCCCGGTCGAGATGCCGCACTCCGGTCAGTTCGACATCCCAGTCCGTGGCTTGGTCGTATTCACTGAACAGGAAGTCGCGCAGCACCTGTTCGGTCTCATGCTGGCCGTGCACATAGAGTCGGGGGTAGCGGCAATCCAGTGTGGTGAAGTCCAACCCTGGCCGCACCTCGCTGCGGTCTCCTGCGTCGTCGACGAAGTGCAGGACATAGCCTTTGCTCGGCAGGGCGCGCGTCATGTAGCGGTCAACCAGGCGCTGGTCGATGCGCTCCATGATTTCCGCAGTGCGGGCATGAATGGTGACGGCCCGCGAGGTGGCCGCCGGGCCGGGCAGTCGATCGATGGACCGTGCGGCGATGCCACGCCTGGCAAGTTCGAGGTGCAGCATTGTTCCCGCCGCACCACCGCCGACAATGAGCACTGGAAGCATGGGCAGCAGTCTACTCCCTGCGGTGATCAGCCCTGTGGCGTGCCTGGCCCAGTGGCGACACCCTGGCCTTCTGCCAACATCATGGCCTGCAGTATTCGTCGACCCTGCACTGCGGTGGCATCGCTCTTCAGCAGCAGTTCCCGTGGCACCTCGTCGAGCGTGGCGATCATCTTCTCGATTTCCTCGGTCGCGAATACATCTTCGGCAACCACTGGCCGCAGATATTCGACCATTGCCTCGACTCCTGGCCCGTCGGGCGATCCCATCGCGAAGAAGTAATTGGTCGTCGACTTCGTGGCTGGCGTCACGGCATGCCAGACCCTGCTGGTCGCAAGCTTCTC
>JBDSGY010000467.1:0-3898 GCA_039918755.1 Steroidobacteraceae bacterium | reverse complement strand
GAGTCGGACGCCCGTCGCAAGCTCGACTACGATCTCTACTACGTCAAGAACAACAACATCTTGTTCGACATTTCCATTCTCCTGCAGACCGCCGAGGTCGTGTTGCTGGGACAGGGCGCCGCCGATGGATCGCGGCGACCAGTTCGCCAGCCGGACGGGCTGCCGTCGGACTCGCCTCCGGGGAACCGTGACGGGGCCCTCGCAGACCCATCGTCTGGCGGACTGCAAACAGACACTTTGCATGCCGAGGTCCGGCGAGGTTAGATGCCGGCCTGAATCGCACCGTCAACACAGGCGCTTTCGAGAAGAGTAGCTGTACGAGAAATCGTTGTTGGCTACTTGAGCGCGGTTCGCCGCTGCACCTGAACGAGATCGCGCTGCAAGCCGTGCGGGGGGCCTCGATCACCGTGCGGGATATCCCCAGGCGTCCCGTCCTTGGGAGTGGTTTCACCATGCTCAGGAGCGAGGCTCTCCGCAGCAATGGCCTCTTTCTCCGCAGGCGTATGGGGCACGTCCGGCATCACCGGGCTGTTCGGCGCGCCCGCGGGAGGAATGTCAGGCCGCTGGGGCCGTTCATGCGGAGATACTTCCTGATCGAGACTCTTCGCGGTAGCCATCGTTGCTCTCCACGGCGCTACGCATACTGCAGACAAAACCGAACCCAGTTAGACAGTGTCTGACTGGGTTCGGCGTGCTGGCGACTGGAGTCAATGAAGATTCAGTCGCTGCATGTTTAGATTACACCTGGCCAGTTGTCTGGACGATGGAGCGTTACCCCGTAACACTGCAAGACTCGTCCGACATTGGCGGCAGGTTCCACTCAGCGGCGATGGGACACGGCTTCCCTGACTGCGATGAAAAGAACCAGCGTTGCGGCGATGGCATGAAGTGCGAGATTCGCTTGGATGAACTGAAGCATTGTGGCGTCCTCTGTCAGAAGGGTTGAATTCGTGGCTGCTGCCTACGGAATCCAATATCGGCGCCAAATGTGAAGGCTATGTGGCCTGAACTGGAAGATATTGTGACTTGTGAGATGCCTCACACTCCGGCCGGCGCGATGTAATTCTGTGACGCGCACACCTTTCGCCCGACCTTGCCAGCCGTAAATTCAGGTCAACCACCACGCAGACCTGAGAACAGCCAATGAGCGGAGCAGTGATCGTCAGGATGGAAATTGCCCGCAAGCAGATGGTGGACGCCAATGAGATGGTCCAGCTCCAGAGCAAGGTGCTCGGGAACGTGCAGCGTTCGGGACTGGCGACTGAGCTAGCGCAGTCGCTGTTGGCGACCATGGAGAAACGGGCATCTGAAAAGCGGGCGCGCTACGGACAGCTTGTCGAGCAGGTCGTCGCATCAGGCTGATCATTCGTCGGGTGCCGAGATCGGAAAACCCGTGGCACCCTGATTCATGGCGGCTTGCCGCTCAGCGCCGCGCTATGGCCGGCGGATGGCTTCTCGCTCGGCAGGATGGCAACGAACCACCGATCTCCCGCGCGGTTCATGAAGAAGTTACCTACCCAATGCTCCGCACCCTGGTCTTCGATGATCCATCCTTCAGTTGCGAACTGCGAGGCGGCCTTCCTCAGTTCGGCACGCAGATCCACACCGGGTTCAAGTCGCCGCGATGTCAATTCGCAGTGGCACCTGTCGAACACTTTCAGCCAGCGCGGCTCCTGCGTCGTGGCAAGACAGTCGTAGTGAAAACGGCGGCGGGCCATGGCGTGATTTCCGGTTGAGCCGGTACTGTACATCCATACAGCTAACCGCCGTCAATGCGGATCCCCCGGCCCCGAAAAACAGGGGTCGCGACGGGCTAGCGGAACAACAGCGGAGCGAATTCGCGCAGGTCGCGCCGCCAGGTGAGCCACTCGTGCGCGGTGCCGGGCGAGGAGTAGAACGAGTATTTCACGCCGGCACGGTCGAGCATGGTGCGAAACGCGCCGATCGATGCGGGAAACGGCAGGGGCTCTTCAGTGCCCATGCCCAGCCACAGCAGCCGCACCCTGCGGTTGAATGCATCCTCATCCTTGAACACGCCATTGAAGGCCGTTGCCGCGTCGACAGGGGCGGTGCTGAGGCCATTCATCGTGCCGCTGAAGCCGCCGAGCCATGCGAAGAGATCCAGATGGCGCGTACCCAGCTGCAACGCCTCGTTCGCGCCCATCGACAGACCAGCAACGGCCCGGTGATCGCGATCGGCCTGCGTGCGCAGGGTGCGGTCGATCATCGGGATCACGTCACGGACCATCACATCCTCGAACGCCGTGAAGTCCACACTGGCACCCACCGTGGGCGGGGCAACCGGCCCGCCTCCCGCGGGCCTGGTGGCATAGCCATTGTCCATCACGACGATCATCGGCACGGCCTTCCTGTCCGCGATCAGGTTGTCGAGAATGAAGTTGGCGTGACCCTGGAGGGTCCAGCCGGTTTCGTCCTCTCCCATGCCGTGCTGCAGATACAGCACCGGATAACGCGCGTCCGGCTGCGAGTCGTAGCCAGGCGGCGTGTAGATGAACGCGCGGCGCCACTGCCCCGTGACCGTGGACAGATAGGGGCGGATGCGCACATCGCCGTGTGGCACATCGCGCGCGAGATGGAAGTCCACGCCATCCTCGCGAACCTCGATGCCGCTGGAATCGATGCCGGTGCCGAAGAAGGCGTGGCTGGCGGGGTCGTTCATGCGCAGGCCGTCGACCACGAACTGGTAATAGTGAAAGCCCACCACCTGCGGTGGCGTGGTAACACGCCAGACGCCATCGCCACCGCGCTGCATGGGAATGCTCTTGCCACCGATGTCGACCGTCACGATTTTTGCCGCGGGCGCTGGCAGTTCGAACGCGATGCTGTGGTCGGGCAGTACGCGCGGCGCGCTGGCGCCCGGCACGTTGGTGGAAGCGGACGGTGCGTCCTGCACCTCGGCTGCGCCGCTGCCCGCAGGTGTCCGACGCCACGCGAAGTATTCGTCGAGGATCCTGAGTCCTGCCTCGTCCGGCACCGCGCCAACCCGCGGCTCACCATCGAAGTGCATGACCTGTGAATTCGTCGCCGAAAACGCCGGCCACGCCGCAACACCTTTGCCGTTCGGATCGCCGTGCTTGGCGAAGTTGGTCCAGTAGGAGGCCATGGCGTCCGAAATCGCGCGGTCGCTGTCGCCGGGTGTCTCGTTGCGCAGCGTGTTCAGGTGTCCGAAGACGTATGCGATCTCGCGGCCATGCGGCGCGCCCGGGTCTGGCAGTGGCGATCCGGTCGCAGCGACTGGATGCTGGTTGAAGAAATACACCCAGGCCCTGGACTTGCCATGCTGGGACTGCAGTCTTGCCCAGGCCCATGTCTGCCAGCCAAATGAGGCGTCACGCACCAGGTTGCGCGCTGTCCGGGGCAACGTGCCGGTTCCGGGTGGATAAACAGCAAGAAGGCGGTCAGCGAACTCGCCGTAGCGGCGGTGCGTGTTGGTGATGAAGTCCGTGGAGGTCGGCTCGCGCGGAAAGCTTGCCCCTTCATCCGAGTTGTAGCCGACAAGTACAGGGACATCATTGAAGCGACGTGCCTCGTACAGCGGGTATTGATCTGCAGGCACCACCCACCCATCCACCACCGGCCACGAGACTCCATTGCCACGCGCGGCCGCCTGCACCTGCTGTGGGGTGAGTGCGCGCAGTTGCGCCAGGGAAGAAGCGCCAGCGCTGCGCGCGATTGCGGTGCCCTGGCGTTCTGCATCGGCCAGCCGGCGCATATTCTCGCCGGGCTGACCGGTGGGACGCGGCGCGGAAATGGATCCGCCGCTCTCTGAGATCGCACCGGTGAAGAGCCCCTTCGCCAAAGGTGACGCCACAAGCTGGCTCACCGCGATGGCGCCGGCCGACTGGCCGAAGATGGTGACCTTGGCGGGATCGCCGCC
>JBDSGY010000466.1:0-4100 GCA_039918755.1 Steroidobacteraceae bacterium | reverse complement strand
GCCAGCGCGGGCAGCTTCACCGTCGTTCCATCGTAGGCGGTGTGATTCGAGAGCAGGATATCCGCGCCCGCTGCCCGGGCGACTTCGCGGAATCGCGCCGCTGATTTCGCATAGGCCTGCAGGCGTGCATCGCGCGGATCGTCGGGACTGTCCTTGAAATTGAACAGCGTGCCACCCCACAGCGCGGCGACATGTGGCTTGCCGCCGTCATGCACCGGCAGCACGGTCGAGATCGTGCCCTGGGTGTGTCCGGGTGTGAGATAGACGCGCACCGTGCTGCCACCGAGCGTGATCGGCATGCCGTCGGTTGCGACGATGTCGCGGGTTGCCTTGATCTTGTCGTTCGACTTTTCGTACAGCTGCCAGTCGGCCTCCGACATGACGATGCGGGCGCCGCGGCGCTGCAGGATTCCGGCGCCACCGGAATGATCGGCATGCGCGTGGCTGATGATGACGTAGCGGATCTCGGCCGGGTCAATGCCCAACGAACGCAGGCCGTCGATGACTTCCGCTTCAACTGAATAATCGAATATCGAATCGACCAGTATGATTCCGGCGGAGGTACGCAGGCCCCACACCGAGAAGGCGGTCTGCCCAAGGAAGAACAGGTCATCGAACACGCGCGCTGGCTTTGCGTACCACTTGCGCGCCGCGTCGATGCCTGCAAGCTCGGCGGGCACTTCGCCGATGCCAGGCGCGGCGCGCAGTGCGGCGATGGGATCCGCGCACAGACGTCCGAAGATGAAGCCATGGTCGGCGCCGGCGGCGCGACGCGCGGCTTCCAGATGACGTCCGGCAGAATCCGCGGCAGATTCATCCGCCGCGACGCTCAGCGTCGTCCAGGCAGCGAGGAACAGCGACAGCGCAATTTCGCGAGCTTTCATTTTCGATCCCCCATCTGTTCTTGTTTTGGGACGCTCTGTTTTAACAGAGGCCGGGTCATCAGTTGACAAAGATACGCCGGCGCAGCCAGTATTGTTGACAAAATAGTCAACAATAACTCGGGCGTGACCTCGGTATCCGGGCGCCGCCTGGGCTCAAAAGAACCTGGGAGGGTCTCGATATGCAACGCCGCTACTGGAATGCCATCGCCTGCGCCACCGTGCGCCATTCGCCCACCGCGCTGACGCTCGCCATTGCACTGGCGCTGTCGCAGGCAGCGCCGGCACAGAGTGCCGAGGACGAGCTGCTGGGTGAGGTCACGGTCACCGGCTCGCGCGTCGAACGTTCGGGCTTTGCCGCGCCGACTCCCACGTCAGTGGTGTCCGCGGAGGACATGCAGCGATCGGCTCCGATCGCCATCGCCGAAGCGCTGGCACAGATTCCCAGTTTCCGGATTGCCAGCTCTCCGGTTACCGCCAATACCTTTGCTGACCTGCGCCGGGTTGGCGCGCAGCGCACGCTGGTGCTGGTCGACGGCAGGCGACACGTGCCATCGCAGTCCAACGGCACGGTCGATCTCAACGTGGTGCCAGCCGCCATGGTGGAGCGCACCGAACTGGTTACCGGCGGCGCGTCGGCGTCGTGGGGATCGGATGCCGTGAGCGGCGTGGTCAACATCGTGCTGCGCAAGAATCTGGAAGGATTCATTGGCAACATCCAGGGCGGCATCTCGAAATACGGCGATGATGAGAGCGTTTCCGGTTCGTTTGCCTTCGGCCACAAGATCGGCGAGCGCACGCATCTGCTGGTCGGTGCCGAGTACGCCAACTCCGAAGGAGTCGGCAGCTCGCATCCGCCGGAACTGGCACGTCCCTGGGGTATCAACGGCAATGTGGGCAACACCTCCACCACCAATGGACTGCCGGGCACGATCTATGCGCATGACGTGCGGCGTTCGACGCTGTCGCCTGGTGGCCTGATCATCTCCGTGCCGCTGACGGCCACGAATCCGAACCTGGTCGCACTGCGTGGCCTGCAGTTCCTGCCCAATGGCCAGACCGCGCCGTTCGGGTTCGGACAGGTATTCGGCAACCGGATGATCGGCGGCACCGACAACGCGGGCGAATACACCAATGTCGGCGGCGCCACCAAGTATCCACTCGAGCGCTATACGGTGCTGACGCACATCGACCACGAACTCACAGACGACACGCGCGTCTTTTTCGAAGGCAGCTATGCGCACTCGCTGACTGACGGTCGCGGCAACCCGGCGCGCAATGAAGGCACGACGCCGTTCGGTGCGACGCCCACCTGCACGCAGGATGCTGCCGCGCCGGCAGGCGGCCGGTTCCGCACGCTTTCAACCACCGCACTTGGCACGATCACGGTGGGCATCGACAATCCATACCTGCCGGCGGCGGTGCGCACGCTGATGCAGGGCGGCGGCATCAACTGCTTCTCGATGGGGCGTTCATGGCGCGAGCCAGGGCTCGGCGAGTTCCAGGCCCACGACGGCGTGCCGAAGATGCTGCGTGGCGCGTTGGGTGGCAGCGGCAAGCTCGCGGGCACCTGGAGCTGGGACGCCTATTTCCAGTCCGGCCGCACTGAATACAACACCATTCGCAGCTTCAATCGCAATGAAGCGAAGTTCCGCAATGCAATGGATGCCGTGGACGAGGGCCTGCTGCGCACCGGTGTGCGCAACAACAACATCGTGTGTCGCATCAATGCCGATACCAGCACCACCAACAACGATGCGGCCTGCGTGCCCGTCAACATGTTCGGCTTCGGTTCCATTTCGGAAGCGGCCAAGGCGTACTTTGTCGGCACCTCACGTCTCGAGCAGTGGACCTGGCAGTCCGTTGGCGCAGCCACGCTGCGCGGCGAGCCGTTCTCCGTCTGGGCGGGACCTGTTTCGATCGCCACCGGCCTGGAATACCGGCAGGAGCGCATCAAGGCCGTTGCCGATCCGATCGCCGAAGCCAATGGCTGGCATACCGGCAACGTCAAATCCATCCAGGGCAGTTATGAAGCGCGCGAATATTTCGCCGAAGCGGTGATTCCGCTGGCGAAAGACAAGCCGCTGGCGCGCGAGCTGGACCTCACGCTTGCCGGCCGCCACACCGACTACACCAGCTCCGGCGGTGTCACGACGTGGAAGGCCGGGCTGAGTCACACGCTCAACGACCAGCTGCGCCTGCGCGCCACCCGTTCGCGTGATATTCGTGCGGGCAACCTGGGTGAACTGTTCACTGCTACATCGGTGACCGTCGGCAATATCCGCAATCCACTGACCAACGTCACCTCGCAGGTACCGGTGACCACGCGCGGCAACCCGTCGCTGGAGCCGGAGAACGCCAACACCACCACCGCCGGCATCGTCTACGCGCCATCATGGCTCGAGGGTCTGCGGCTGTCGGCGGACTGGTACAGCATCCGGATCAAGGGCTTGATCGGCGTGATCCAGTCGCAGCAGGTGCTCGATCGCTGCTATCTGGATAACCTCGCGCAGTTCTGCGCCGACGTCGCGACCGGCACCGGCGGTGTCATCACCGGCGTGACGGTGCGACAGCAGAACCTCAACTACTTCGAGACCAGCGGCGTGGATATCGAGGCGGCGTACCGCTTTCCGCTGTCGTCGGTGTCGGAGAACCTGCCAGGACGCGTCAACGTGCGGCTGCTCGCCAACTATGTGGACAAGCTGGCGACCACCGCCGCCATCAATGCCACGACTACCGAGCTTGCCGGCCAGTACACCAACCCCGAATGGACCCTGTTCGGTACCGTGGGCTACGATCTCGGGCGGTTCTCGGCCGTACTTGATCTGCGCTATTTCGGCAGCGGCACCATCGACAACGCCAAGACCGTCGGCACCGGGCCGCTCAACCTCAACGTCAATGATGTCGCCTCGAATTTCCTGACCAACGCCACGTTCCAGTACGATCTGGGTGACAAGGGGCCGCTGCACGACGCGCAGATCTACCTGCGCGTGAACAATGTCTTCAACCGCGGCATCCCGTTCCCGAGCCAGGGTGTCGGCGGTGCTGCCGCCGAGGAATTCCTGGTAGGCCGGGAATTCCGCCTCGGCGCTCGCTTCCGCTTCTGATCGCAAATGCCGAGGTCGAGAAAGTGAAAGGAACTGCACAGTTTTCCGCCGTGCTGCTGCTGGCCGGCGCTGCCGCTGCCACGCTGGCGGCCGGCACCACCCGTGACAGCTG
>JBDSGY010000465.1:0-5937 GCA_039918755.1 Steroidobacteraceae bacterium | reverse complement strand
GTGTCGTGCGCGGAGGGCGAGACGGGCCATGTGTACGAGGGCATCCTCGACTGGGAAGAGCAGCGACTCGAGCTGCAGAGCCTGCCCGAGCCCCCGGTCAAGATCATGATGAATCTCGGCAATCCCGACCTGGCGTTCGGTGTGTCGATGCTGCCCCATCGCGGTGTGGGACTTGCGCGGCTGGAGTTCATCATCAACCGGATGATCGGCGTACACCCGCGGGCATTGCTCGACTTCGATTCGCTCGAGCCGGACGTCAAGGCACGCGTTGCAGGGCGCATGGCGGGTTATGCCAGTCCCGTGGAATTCTTCATCGCCCGCCTGGCCGAGGGCATGGCGCAGATCGCGGCGGCGTTCGCCCCCGAAATGGTCATCGTGCGACTGTCCGACTTCAAATCGAACGAGTACGCCAATCTCATTGGCGGCGAGCGCTACGAGCCACATGAAGAGAACCCGATGCTGGGGTTCCGGGGCGCCTCACGCTACGTCGATCCGGGCTTTCAGCCCTGCTTCGACATGGAGTGCCAGGCGATCAGGCGGGTTCGCGAGGACATCGGACTGACGAACGTGCATGTGATGGTCCCGTTCGTGCGCACCCTGTCCGAAGCCCGCGCGGTGACCGAACTGCTCGCCGAGCGCGGACTCAAGCGCGGGCAGCTGGGGCTGAAGGTCATCATGATGTGCGAGATTCCCTCCAACGCGCTGCTGGCCGAAGAGTTCCTCGAATACTTCGACGGCATGTCGATTGGTTCCAATGACCTCACGCAGCTGACGCTGGGGCTCGACCGCGACTCGGCCATCGTTTCCGGCTTGTTCGACGAGCGCGATGCGGCGGTGAAGATGCTCGTGTCGCGCGCCATCGCGGCCTGCCGCAAAGCCGGCAAGTACGTCGGCATCTGCGGTCAGGGTCCCTCCGACCATCCGGACTTCGCCGACTGGCTGGTGGATCAGGGCATCGAGAGCCTGTCGCTGAATCCGGATACCGTGCTTGAGACCTGGTTGCGTCTGGCGCAGCGGCACCGGGCGTGATCGAGCGCACGATCTGCTTTGTTTCTGACCGGACGGGCCTCACTGCAGAGACGCTGGGCCACAGCCTGCTCGCGCAGTTTGGCGAGCAGCATGCGCGCAGCGTGACGATGCCTTTCGTCAGCACGCAGAAGGAGGCGCTGGGCGTCGTAACGCGCATCAACGACATCGCCAAGCGTGACGGCGCGCGACCCATCGTGCTCTCGACCCTGGTCGATGATGAGCTGCGGACCATCCTGCGGCAGGCGAACGCGTTCGTTCTCGACTTCTTCGACGCCTGCCTGGGGCCACTGGAGGCGGAACTCGGACGGCAGTCTGCGCATGTCGCAGGCCATGGTGTAAACGAACTGGGCGCGGATCCGGCGCACTCCGAGCGCATCGATGCCACCAACTTTGCACTCGCCAATGACGATGGTTCAGGCCAGCGCGACTATCGCAGCGCGGATGTGATCCTGATCGGCGTGTCGCGCTCGGGCAAGACACCCACGTCACTCTACATGGCTATGCAGTACGGCATCCGCACTGCCAATGTGCCTTTGCTGGAAGAGGACTTCGAACAGCGCGCACTGCCACGCGACCTGCGAACGCACCGCGCAAAGATATTCGGCCTGACGATCAGCCCGGAGCGGCTGCAGCAGATCAGGCAGGAGCGGCGGCCTGGCAGCCGCTACGCGTCGCTGGCACAGGTGGAATTCGAAGTGCGCAACGCGCTGGACCTCATGAACCGGAACCAGATTCCGCACATCGATGTGACCGAGAGCAGCGTCGAGGAAATCGCCAGCCGGATCCTGGATCGGTTGAAGCTGGAACGGCACCTCAGGGCATAAGCCAACGCAGGCGCCAGCCCGGTTCGCGCGGCCCTACTTCGACTTCTGTGCAACGAGCCCGCGAATGAACTCGACACTGCTCAGCTTGCCATCCTTGTTCGTATCCAGTGCCGCGAAGCGGTTCGCCGCCTTGGACACGTCCTGCTTGTCGTCTTTCAGGTAGGCGGTGTACTCGGCCAGTGACAAGGACGCATCTTCGTTCACGTCGTACTTGCCGCCAGGTCCGTGCATCCCGTCATGTGCGTGGACTGCAACTGAACCCAGGATGGATGACAGCGCCAGGAGTGCGGCACTTCGGTAGCTCTGCTTCATGACTTACCCCTTGTTCACTACGCAAGAACGTATCCCGTCAATTGATAGCCTATCAACACAAAACCCGCCGCCATGATCAGCGCATTGGCTGCGTACGCGCCCCGGACAAACGTGCCGCTCCGGCGCCACAGCTGGAACGCCAGCAACATCAGCGTCAACGCTACCACCTGGCCAAGCTCCACGCCCACATTGAACGCAATGATGTTTCCAAGCAACCCATCGCGGGACAGCGCCAGATCCTGCAGCTTGGTGGACAGGCCAAAACCGTGCGCCAGGCCGAACAGCAGCACCGCGGCGCGGGGATTGATGTGGATGCCCATCCGCCGGAAGCCGCCGATGTTCTCCAGCGCCTTGTAAACCACCGAGGCGCCGATGATGGCGTCCACGATATGCGCGTTCGCGTGAATGCCAGCCAGCACGCCGATGAGCAGCGTGCAGCTGTGCCCGACAGCAAAGAGCGTCGCGTACAGGGCGACGTCCTTGAGGCGATAGAGGAAGAAGATGACACCGGCGAGAAACAGCAGGTGGTCGTAGCCTGTCACCATGTGCTTGGCGCCCAGGTACAGCAGGGGATAGAAATGCACGCCAGAGACCGACTCCAGGTACGCCGCGTCACCGCCGGCGACACCATGGCCCCAGGCTGACAGGCTCGCTGCGCACGCCACCAGCAACGCCAGGGCGCGCCAGCTGTTTCTTCCGATCACTTGCCGGCCCCGACGCCGATGATCCCGTAGTCCTTGATGCCGTTGAAATAGCCCGTCACGGTCAGCGTGATTGTCACGGTCTTGTCCGACAGGCTCAGCCAGTACCACCCATGTTCGCCGCTGAAAGGCGCCACCAGGGAGCCGTGCCCCTCGTGCCCGGCCTGCTGCTCTTCGTACCTGACGAATCCCTGCCCCAGGCTGGGGTCATGTCCATGGAAGTCGGTGTACACCTCACCGTCCGACTTCCACGAATACAGGATGACCTGCGCGGCATCCAGTATCGCCTTGATCTCAGTCTCTTCGCCCGCCTTCAGGACCACGTTCATGGTTCGGGTCTGGGCATCGACCTTCTTCAGCTGGATCACGGCGGGATTGGGCAGCGGAATCGGTTCCCCCGCATCAGGCACGGTGACTTCGCGGATCTTTTCATTGCCCCCGATGACGTCGGGAATGGCAAGTTTGCGAGTCGGTCCATTGATGGCCGTCAGGCCCATCGCACGGCCCAGGCCAGTCAGGTCGATGCCGTACTCCGCAGGCAGAACAGCGACGACCAGGATGATCAGGGCCCCCACCAGCGCCGCGGCAATGGTGGCCAGCAGTGTCCGGGCAGACGGCGGTGCAACCTGGAAGGGTGATTTCGGCTCGGTCATATCAAAATCCTCAGCATTCAGTTGGTAGCAGGCTTGTCCTGATTCGCACGCAGCACCACGAAGGCGCGAATGGCATGCACATCCTCAGGTTTCAGCACGCTTGTGTAGTTCGCCATGCCATGTGCCTGGCGGGCGCCGCCGAGCACCACCGAGTCGAAGGCTTCATCCGTCTGCAGGTAGGGCGTGCGGCGCAGATCCGGCAGGATGCCTACCTGGATCGCGCCCGGACCGTGGCAGTTGGCACAATATGCGTCATAGAGTCCGCCCCCTTTGGCAGCCAGGTCTGCCGCGAGCGCCGCCGGTGGATTCATCGGCAGCGGCTTGACCTCGGGCGCAGGCGGCAACTGCGCGGCGCCATCCAGCTTGTAGACCAGCAACCGCGAAATGTTGTGCTGGACGTAGCCCTTCATGTTCGTGTCACCACCGATCAGTGCCCACGAGCCCCCGCTGCCCGCCATGATGGCAACATACTGAATGCCATCGATGGAATAGGTGATGGGTGCGGCGATGATTCCAGTCTGCGTCGGCGCCGACCAGAGTTCCTTGCCGTTTTTCGCGTCCAGCGCGGTGAACTGACCCGACCCCGTTCCCTGGAACACCAGGCCCCCGGCAGTGGCCAGTGCGCCGCCATTGGCCTGACCGCCGCGTTCCACGCGCCACACTTCCTTTTGGTTCACCGGATCCCATGCGATGAGCCGGCCATAGGTTTCATCCAGCACTTTCTTGGGATCGAGCACGGCATTGCCCGAGAAGTCCGCACCCACATTCTGCGTCATCGGGCGCAGGCCGAAGCTCTTCGGCGCGCCATAAATGAACGGCGTGCCGTGCACCGGCAGATAGACCAGCCCGGTCTGCGGACTGAAAGCCATCGAATGCCAGGTGTGCGCGCCATTCGGATTCTGCTTCGAGAGGAACGGCTTGCCGGTCATTTCGTAGCGCGCCTCTTTGGTCTCCACCGGGCGGCCAGTGGCGAGGTCCACATGCGTGGCCCAGGCGACGTCGGTGACATTCTTCGCGGAGATGAGTTTCCCGGTGGCGGCGTCGATGACGTAGAAGAATCCATTTTTCGGAGCCTGCATCAGCACGTGCCGCTTCTGGCCGTCGATGGTGAGGTCGGCGATGATGATCTGCTGCGTGGCAGTGTGATCCCAGCTTTCACCTGGCGTGCTCTGGTAATGCCAGACGTATTCGCCGGTGTCGGGTTTCAGGGCGACGATGGACGAAAGGAACAGGTTGTCGCCCTTGCCTTCGCTGCGCAGCTTGCGGTTCCAAGGACTGCCATTGCCCACGCCGATGTACAGCAGGTCGAGGCCCGGGTCATAGGACATCGAGTCCCACACCGTGCCGCCGCCGCCCATTTTCCACCACTCTCCTGACCAGGTCTTCGCGACTTCCTCCAGGATGGGCTGTTCGAATCCTTCCTTTGGATTGCCAGGCACCGTGTAAAAGCGCCACAGCTGTTTGCCCGAGTCCGGATCGAAGGCGGTGACGTAGCCGCGCACGCCAAGCTCGGCGCCGCCATTGCCGATCAGCACTTTACCTTTCACCACACGCGGCGCCCCGGTGATGGTGTAGGGCTTGGTCTGGTCGACAGTGACGACATCCCAGATCTTGGCGCCCGTGGCGGAGTCGAGTGCGATCAACCGGCCATCGATGGTGCCGACGAACACCTTGCCCTTCCACACCGCAACACCACGATTGACCACATCGCAGCAGGCGTTCACGCCGAACTGACCGGGCACCTCGGGATCGAAAGCCCAGAGCTGCTTGCCACTCTTCGCGTCATACGCCCTGACCTTGCTCCACGCGGTGGTGATGTAGAGGACCCCGTCCACCATGATGGGGGTGGCTTCCTGGCCCCGGTTGGTGTCCTGGTCCGCAAACCAGGCCAGGCCGAGCTTGCCCACGTTGGCGGTATTGATCTGGTCGAGCTGGCTGTAGCGCTGTTCGGAGTAGGTGCGCCCATGGGACATCCAGGACCCGGGCTCGGCATCGGCATCGATGATGCGTGCGGCGTCGACATTTGCCTTGCCGTAGTTAGGGCTGGGTGCTGGCGCTGTCGCGCGCGGTGCGCATGCGTCGAGCGCAAGACCCAAGAGGAGAATGCCGAACGGTGCGGCGAACCGCGATTGTCCAACGCGCAAATTCATGATGCCCCCGGTATCGCCGATCTAATGGTGTCGGATCGGCAAAGTATAGGCGTTGCGGCGGAAAACGGCGTAGAACTGGCAGGTAAAGCTTCCGCAGGCCAGTGATGTTCAATGGAAAGCTCATCTGTGTGGGTTTCGCGCTCTGCTTGGCCAGCCTCAGCGCGGCACAAACGCCTGCGCAGCGGCCATGACGTCGGCAACCCGGCCGTTGCGCAGCGCTTCCAACGCGCTGCCGCGCAGCGCCGCGGAATCCGTTGTGAAGAAGCGA
>JBDSGY010000464.1:0-4981 GCA_039918755.1 Steroidobacteraceae bacterium | reverse complement strand
GGCCAAGATGCCTGACGAGATAGACGAATGCCAGTGAAGTAATGAGCCACGCCGCCAGGCCAAGAGCGGCGCCGACGAGCAGATCCAATGGATGGAACCAGATCCGGCAGCCAACCAGACCGTCCCGCAGGGTCTGCAGCAGCCTCGCGAGCCTTGTCGCGCGCCAGCTGGTGAGTGTGCGGATGCACCATTCAAGACCGTTCGGGTAAAGGGCGAGCAGCACGACCAGGCCCACCGCGAACAATGCGAAACAGGCAACGGATATCAGCAGGTCCTGCCGTTTGATGACCAATGATGCCAGTGCCAGGACCACCAGAAGATCGAGGGCACGCTCGAACACATAGGCCGCGATGACTTTCCATGGCGGAATGGACCAGAGTGCGCAGTAGCGGATGCGGACGAGCTCACCCACCTTCCCGGGCGTGGCGGTAAATGCCAGGCCCGCGAGGTAAACCAGCAGGCCCCGCATGACTGGAAGGCGATTTCCCGCACGCAGCAACAGCCAGCGCCAGCGCGCGAAGCGGACCACGAAACTCAGGAAGGCCGCCAGCAGCATGAGCGGCAGGGCGGATGACAGCAGCACGAACCCATCGAAAACCTGGTTCCTGGAATCCACCCACCACAGCGCCAGCACGTAGAGCGCAGTGATGATGCCGAGGCCAAGCGTGATCCTGCCGGTCAACGAGCAGGTTCCACGGGTTCCCGCGACAGGTGCCGAACCATTTCGCCCGCCAGACGCACGCTTTCGGAGATGCCGCGGTCCTCGGGGTAATAGAAGCAGGTGTCTGCGACCTGCAGTCCTGCGATGGGAGTCTGGATCGCAGGCAGCTTGGCCGCGAAGCCGGGCTCGCAGATCGGCTGGGCGTAGCGAAGCCTCGCGACCTTGCGGGCGAGGATGTCGTCCACCGATATCGCTGGATTCACTTTCTGGATGCAAAGGAAGGCTTCATCCAGCAGGCGCTCGTCGGGCCAGCTGAACTTCTCGTTGGTGGTCGGCATGTAATAGGGAACGAATACGATGGTTTCACCGTTCGGCATCTGGCGGAGATTGGAAAACTCGATGATCCCGGGCACCGGGACATCGCTGGCCGAGATGTTCACCCAGAAGTGCGGTGAAACGGATTTGCGGAGTTTGAAAAGCAGACAGCAGACCCCGATATTCCGGATGGCGGCGTAACGCTCCTTCCACTCCGGCGGCAAGTCAGGAACCAGCGCGGCAACGTGAGGCGTGGGAACAGTTGAAATGACGGCATCCGCCGCGTGGAAACCGTCGTTCGCTTCAACGCCGGTGACGCGACCCCCTTCACTTGTCACACGCAGCGCCTGCGTTGACAGATGCACGCTGCCTCCCAGCGCCGTGATCCGCTCCATGAGCCGGTTAACCAAGGCCTGGCTCCCGCCTTCGATGTAGCCCAGGCGTTCCTCGAACAGCGAGTCACGCGATCGCCCGATCCGTCTTACGCGGGTCCAGATCCAGGCCGCGGAGACATTGTCCGCGTATTCATAGAACTTGAGCTCGAACAGCCGTCGCCACAGCTTGTCGTAGGCTTCGCGACCTGCCCAGCGGGTGATCCACTCCTTCGCACTCTGGTTTTCCAGAGCCGCCCAGTGATCCCGCCGCGTGGAAACGAACGCCAGCAACCCGTAGCGCAGTCTGGCCAGCAGTCCGACACCTGGGTAGCGCAATAGCGCGACGGGATTGCCCCATTCGTGGAGTTTGCCGTCCGAGAAAAATCCCATCGTCGTCGTGCGCCAGCGCATCTGGTCGCCCATGCCGAGTTCGTCCAGCAGATCGAAGGTTGGCTGATCAGCCTTGCAGACAAAATGATAGAAACGCTCGATGGAGATCCCGTCGAAGTCGAAGTGGGCCGCCATGCCGCCCGGCTCGGGCGCCGCTTCCAGCAACTCTACGGTGTGGCCGGCTTTCAGGCCGTGATACGCGGCGGCCAAACCCATGGCGCCCGCGCCGATGACGACGAGGCGCGCCATCAATGTCCTCCGGCGGACAGGACCGATGCAGGCCGGAGGTGCGGGACATTGCGGGGCCCCCTGGTCCGCGCGCGGGTGGTCGTAGTCATGCAGCTCTCCAATGTCATCGAATGTGCCGCACCAGCTTCAAGATGAACTCGGGCAGGCCAAACGTGACGGCAGCCTGGTAGTGGGGAATGCTCCAGAGCGTCAGGTACATGCATGCCAGCCAGACGGGCAGGCGCCTGATCTGAATGTCCTGCAGGGCCGAGTCCGCAAGCATCGAAACAAACACAAAAAACACGTAGATATGTATCCAGCGCCCCCAGTCCGTGGCCATCACGAACAGGGGCAGCATGAATGCGAACCCTGTCAGCAGCAGTGCGACATTGTCCTTCCACCAGCTGGAGAGGAGCAGGGGAATCATCGCCAGCACGAAGAGCACTGGATAGACCGGCAGGTACAGGGGCAGCATTTCGATCACGCGCTCGAAGGCGGCCTCGCGGCCCACGCCAAGCCAGCGGATGGCTCCATCGCAGATGTCCGGCGCGAAACCCCTGCCAGACAGGGAGGCGCAAATGCCTTCCTGCACGGGTACGGTGCCCGGGTACATGGCAGCACCGATCAGGCAGCCCAGGGCAACCACGGAAAACAAGGTGATGGTTTCGGCCGCCTGTCGTGCGCTGATCTGCCCCGATCGATGCGCCTTGAACAGCAACCAGGCGAAAAAAGGCAGCGTGAACGCGGTCAGTTCGTGGGAAAAACCGGCCAGCAGAAACACAGCGAGGCTGAGTGCGATGACGGTCGACGTCAGCTTCTTCCGCGCATAGAACAGCGCAAGCCCGCCAAATGAAACGAAGACCAGGATTTCCTTCCGGAATCCTCCCTGCGGATCGTAGAAGGGGAACAACAGGAATGCCGGGCACAGGAACACCACCAGCCATTCCGGCCCACGGCGTCGCAGCAGGTATAGCCTGTGTACCTGGAAAAAGACCAGGGCGTAGGTGGCCACCTGTACGCCGAATACCACCCATTTCAGGGCAGGTCCCGCCTCGGACATCAGATACAGGATCTGTCCGATCAATGCGCGCCGGACCGGTCCACCTTCGAAGTTGATCAGCCAGTCCGCGGTCTTGTAGTTTTCCCCACCCAGATTGACCTGGAGGTAGTAGCGGGCGCACAGGAAAGCGAGGGCCGGCCAGATGAGAAAGGATGCGCCCCTGGTTATTCGCTCCCGCAACGATGACTCCTCTCTGGCTCGTCCAAGATGTCCGCTGATCCGGAACGCTATTCCTGCTGGTTGCGTTTGGAAGCCAGGTAGCGCGATACGCGCAGCACTTCCGGCATCTGGCGGATGGTGCGCACCACGCGGGACAGATGCTTGCGATCCTTGACCTCAACTTCCAGCTTGATCAGCGACACCTCGCCGTCGCGCTGCTCCACTGTCGCATGGCCGATGTTGGTGTCGGTGCCGGCGATGGCTGCGGAAACGCTGGCCAGCATGCCGATTTTGTTGGCCGCCTCGATGCGCACCTCGGCGCTGAAGTAGCGCGTGAGTCCCACCTGCCAGGTGACCGGCTGCCATTTCTCCGGATGCTTGTGATAGTCCTCGACGTTGCCGCAGGTGTCGCGGTGGATGACGATGCCGCGGCCGGCAGAGAGAAACGCGATGATCGGATCGTCCGGGATCGGGCGGCAACAGCGGGCGTAGGTCACCAGCAGGCCTTCGGTGCCCGCGATGGTCAGCGGCGTGATTGCCCCCTTGTCATCGTGGCCGCCGGGCAGCAGGCGCCGCGCCACCAGTGGCGCGAGGCGCTCGCCCAGGCCGATCTGTGCCAGCAGGTCGTCGCGCTCCTTGATGTTCAGTTCCAGCAGCGCCTGCGTCATCGCTGCCGGTTCGACGCGGTCCACATTGAGCTGGAATTCCTCGAGCGCGGAGTTCAGCAGCTGCTGGCCGAGCTCGATCGCTTCGGATCGCTGCAGCGTCTTCAGGTATTGCCGGATCGCGGTGCGCGCCTTCGCCGTGGCGACGAAGTTCACCCACGAAGGATTGGGCGAGGCGCCCTTGGCGGTGATGATCTGCACGGTCTGGCCATTGCGCAGCACCGTGCGCAGCGGCGACAGGCGCCGGTCGACCTTGGCCGCCACGCAGCGATTGCCCACATCGGTGTGCACCGCATAGGCAAAGTCCACCACCGTCGCGCCCCGCGGCAGCCGCAGGATCGCGCCCTTGGGCGTGAACACATAGACCTTGTCGGGGAACAGGTCGACCTTGACGCTCTCGATGAACTCTTCGGCGTTGCCGCTGGCCTGCATCTCCATCAGATGCGAAATCCAGGCGCGCGCGCGTTCCTGCTGGGCGGACTCCGTGGTGCCGCCGACCTTGTATTTCCAGTGTGCGGCGACGCCCGCTTCGGCCACCTGGTGCATGTCGGTGGTGCGGATCTGCACTTCGATCGGCACGCCATTGGGTCCGAACAGCGTGGTGTGCAGCGACTGGTAACCGTTGGCGCGGGGAATCGCGATGTAGTCCTTGAAGCGTCCCGGCATCGGCCGATAGGTGGCGTGCACGGTGCCGAGCGTGCGGTAGCAGGTGTCGTTCGAATCGACCAGGATCCGCAGGCCGTACACGTCGACCACCTGCGCGAGCATCGACTTCTTGCGCCGCATCTTGCGATACACGCTGTACAGATGCTTCTCGCGCGACTCCACCTTGCCGTCAATTCCTGCCTTCTTCAGCGCTGCGGTCAGTGCCACCTCGATCTTGCCCAGGAATTCCTTCTGGTTGCCGCGCGCGCGCTTCAGCGCGCGCTCGATCACGCGGTACCGCTGCGGGTAAAGCGCCTGGAAGCCGAGGTCTTCCAGTTCCAGCTTGATCTTGTAGAGGCCGAGGCGTTCGGCCACGGGCGCGTAGATGTCGAGCGTTTCGCGCGCGATCAGCCGCCGCTTCGGCGCCGACATCGAGCCCAGCGTGCGCATGTTGTGCGTGCGGTCGGCCAGCTTGACCATGATG
>JBDSGY010000463.1:0-5467 GCA_039918755.1 Steroidobacteraceae bacterium | reverse complement strand
CTGATCAGCGCCTTCAGCGCAGTGGCCACGGTGAACCCGGCCGAGAAGGCCAATCTGCTGTCGGCCAGCATCTCGGTGGCCATGAACTGCACGGCCTTCGGGCTGATGACCGCAGTGCCTCTGCTCGTCATCCACGCAGTGATCCAGACCAAGACCACCGAGCTTATCGACAGCCTGGAAATGGCGTCGATCAAGTTCCTGAACTCCATCGTCGAGCGTCGTACGGAAGCTGCTCAGGCCAGCGCCTGAGTCGCTTTCCTTTGCAGGTCCGGCAGACAGTAAGGACTCGTTCCGATGCGTCGTAATTTTGCCATGCGCAAGCTCGAGAGGCGGCACCGCAAGCCAGCGGAGCTGCTCCTTGTGCCGATGATCGACATCTTCACGGTGCTGGTCACGTTCCTGCTGATGACCGCGGTGTTCTCCCGCACCGTGATCCTGGAACTGAAGCTGCCCTCGCAGAGCGCCGAGTTCGTCGAGCCGCCCCCCGGCCTCAAGCTGGAAGTGATCCTGCGGCAAAACATGGTGCAGGTGGCCGATGCCAAGAGCGGGCCGCTGGCGACTTTTCCGCGCAGCAGCGCGGCGGTCCCCTACGATCTGGGTGGATTGTCCGAGTACCTGCAACAGGTCAAGGCGAAGTATCCCGACATGACCGACGCCACGCTGCTGCTCGAAAAGGACATTCCGTATGACGCCCTGGTGCAGGTGATGGACACCATGCGCATCATCGAGCAGCGCCAGAACAATGTGCTGGTGCAGGCCGAGCTGTTCCCCGATGTATCGATCGGTGACGCGCCGGAAACCGACGAGCCGGCTGCGGCAGGGGCCAGGCCATGATGTCCGGTCGCGCGCGTCGCATGATGACGCATCACCTGCGCAACAAGAACGAATCGGAGCTGAACCTCATTCCGATGATCGACATCCTGTCGGTGCTGGTGTCATTCCTGCTCGTCTACTCGACCGAAGTCGAAGTGGTCCAGAACACCAAGGGCATCGAGATCCCCGAGTCCGTCGTCACGGCCAAGCCGCGCGAGACGGTGGTGGTGATGCTGACCAAGGAAGACCTGTTCGTGCAGGGCGAGCGCGTGGCGTCGATCGCCGATATACGCGCCAGCGAATCGCTGATCATCGCGCCACTGAGTGCAGCGCTGAAGCGTCCGCGGCTGATCGGCCAGAAGATGGCCGAGAAGGACCTGGCCGAGCGTGAAGTCACGGTGATGGCCGACAAGTCACTGCCGTACGAAATCCTGAAGAAGGTCATGAGCACCTGCACCGATGCCGACTTCGGCAAGATCTCGTTCGCCACCATGCAGAAAGACAAGGCGCTGGATCCCAGCGTCTTCAAGCCCAGGTAACGCGGAGCCATAGTGGTACTTGCACCTTTCTACCGTAGCTACGAACTCCCCTGGGAGGGCGACCCGGAAGCCAGCAGCCGCTTCCGCCGGCTGCTGACCATCGGCATCGTGCTGTTCGTCGTGGTCGGCGTCATCACGCCGCTGCTGAACCTGCCGGTCCCCAAGGAAGCCGCCGCCGAGGCGGTGCCGGACCGTCTTGCCCGCCTCATGGTGGAAGAGAAGGCCAAGCCACCACCGCCGCCGCCGCCGCCACCACCGAAGCCCGAGCCGCCCAAGCCGCAGGACAAGCCGCAGCCGAAGCCCGTGGACAAGGTTGCCGAAGCGCGCAAGAAGGCCGAGAAGACCCTGGATCGCGTGAAGGACGAACTGGCCGACCTGCGCCGTGACCTGGCGCAGGATATGCCCAGCCCCACGCGCAATCTCACCGGCGCGGTCGGTGCGGACAGCAAGGCCGAGCGCTCGCTCATCGCGTCCAAGGCTGGCACTGGCAGTGCCGGTGTGCAGTCGAGCAACAGCAGCCGCGGATTTGGTTCAGGTGCGGGCGCGCTCACGGGCCATGCGACGACGTCAGTCAGTTCGCGTGTCGCATCCATTGGCGCCGACAACAAGGCCACGCGCAGCGGCAACAGCGGCAAGGCCGCGCGGAGCCAGGAAGAGATCGAACTGGAGTTCGATCGCAACAAGGGCGCCATCTATGCGTTGTACAGCCGGGCACTGCGTGACCGGGCGGACCTGCAGGGCAAGATGGTGCTGGAGTTCACCATCGCGCCGTCGGGCGAAGTGACGGCCTGTCGCGTGGTGTCCAGCGAGCTCAATGATCCCGAGCTGGAACGCAAGATCGTGGCGCGCGTGAAGCTGATCCGCTTCGCGGCGCGTGAGGTTGAGAGCATCACCACGACCAAGCCGATCGAGTTCTTCCCGGCCTGATCCGTCCTGTCCGCCAGTGGATGGCATCGGCTATCCTCTGGCGAGATGTTCAATGATCCGCTGACACAGGTTCTCGCGCTGCTGCTGGTATCCGTGCTGGTGGTGGCGCTGGCGCGGCGCGTCAACATGCCGCCGGTACTGGGCTACCTGGTTGTCGGCGTGCTGGTCGGGCCATTCACCTTCGGCATCGTGCCGGAATCAAAACAGACCAACCTGCTGGCCGAAATCGGCGTGGTGTTCCTGCTCTTCACGCTGGGCCTCGAATTTTCCTGGCCGCGCATGGTCGCCATGCGCCGCGAGGTATTCGGGCTCGGCATGCTGCAGGTGGTGGGCACCACTGCGCTGTTCGTCGGCATCGGGCGCATGTTCGGGCTGTCGTGGCTCACTGCAGTGGTGGTGGGTGGCGCGCTGTCGATGTCGTCCACGGCGATCGTGATCCGCCAGCTCACCGAACAGGCCGAGGTCAATCGCACGCACGGGCGGCTCACCCTGGCCATCCTGCTGTTCCAGGACCTGGCCTTCGTGCCGCTGCTTGCGCTCGCCACGGCACTGGCGGAAGGCGCGCCGGCACGCTTCAGCTTCTTCGGTGTGGCACAAACCATCGCCAGTGGCCTGGCGGCGCTGCTGATCGTGATGATGGCCGGACGCTGGCTGCTGCGGCCGCTGTTCGTCGAGATCGCCCACAGCCGGTTGAAGGAACTGTTCACGCTGACCGTGCTGTTCGTGGTGCTGGCCGCGGCCTGGATCACCGAACACGCGGGGTTGTCGCTGGCACTGGGCGGCTTTCTCGCGGGCATGATGCTGGCGGAGACCGAATACCGGCACCAGGTGGAATCGGTCATCCGGCCGTTCCGCGAGCTGTTGCTCGGCCTGTTCTTCATCTCCGTGGGCATGCTGCTCGACCTGCGGCTCATCTACGACCAGTACCTGCTGGTGTCGATCATGGTCGTGGCGATCGTGCTCGTGAAGGTGATTGCCGGCGCGGTCGCGGTGCGCGGCTTTGTCAGCACCAACTTCAAGGCGCTGCGTACCGGCATGCTGCTGGGTGGTGGTGGTGAATTCGGAGTCGCATTGCTGACGCTGTTGCTGCAGTCAGACAGGGGCGCCGACGCGCTGCTGCAGGCCTTGCTGCTGGCATTGGTGGTCACCATGCTGGCGGCTCCCTTCGGCATTCGCTACAACAAGACGTTCGCCCGCCTCATGCTGCGGGAGAGGGGTCCGCCGCAACGCGCCATCGAGCGCGAGGACGCGGCCACCAGTGCGGTGGCGGGCCGCGAGCATGTCGTGCTCTGCGGTTTCGGCCGCGTTGGCCAGAACATCGCGCGGGTGCTGGAGTCGCAGGGCTTCGAATACATCGCCGTGGATCTCGATGCAGCGCTCGTGCGACCAGCGCGGCAGGCCGGCTATCCCGTCATATTTGGCGACTCCACCGACGAAGATGTGCTCATGGCCTGCGGGCTGGCCAATGCCAGCGCCGTGGTCGTGAGCTTTGCCAACCCGGACGTGTCGGTGGGCATCGTGCGGGCAGTGCGCGTGCAGCGCGCCGATGTGCCGATACTGGTGCGCACGGCCGACGATGTGGGCATCGAGGAATTGCGGGCAGTGGGCGCAACGGAGGTGGTGCCCGAGACCTTTGAAGCCAGCCTGATGCTGGTGTCGCAGGTGCTGATGCTCCTCAATGTGCCGGTCACGCGTGTCGTGCGCATGGTGGGCGAGATCCGCAGTGCGAAGTACGCGACGCTGCGCAGCGTGGTGCCGACCGAGGCCAGCGGCGCAGACAATCTCGACGAGCCGGCGGAGGCCATTGCCACCATCGTGATTCCGCCGCGTGCGTGGGCGGTGGGCCGGCCGCTCTCCGAAGTGCGCGCGCGAGGCGCCGAAGTGGCGTTCACCGCGCTGCGACGGCAGGGCATCACCGGTCGTGAGCCAGACAGCGGCACAGTGCTGCGTGGCGGCGATGTGCTGGTCGTCTACGGCATGCCTGAATCGATCGAGCACGCCGAGGCCATCGTGCTGACCGGTTGAATCCATGCGCGGCACCCGTTACGGATGGGTAGAATCCCTCCGCCGTGGACCGACACCTAATCCAGTTTCCGCCCAAGCACCTGGCATTGCGCGAGGATGTGCACCAGCTCGGCGTGCTGGTGGGCGAGATGCTGCGCGAGCAGGGGGGTGACGAGCTCTACACGCTGGTCGAGGAAGATCGCCGCGCCGCCATCGAGCGCCGCGATGCCGAAGGCTCGGTCGGCCACCTCGAACAGCGTGTGGCAGGCCGTCCGCCCGCAATCGCCCGCGAACTGGTGCGCGCCTTTTCCACGTGGTTCCAGGCGGTCAACCTGGCGGAGAAGGTGCATCGCATCCGGCGCCGGCGCGAATACTTCCTGGCGGATGGCGGCCGCCCGCAGCCCGGCGGCATCGAAGACGCGCTGGCACAGATCAAGGCGCAGGGACTGTCGCTCGATGAAGTGCTGCAGCTGCTGGCCAGCCTGCGCATCCAGCCCATCTTCGTGGCGCATCCCACCGAATCCACGCGCCGCACGCAGTTGCGGCGCTGGCAGCGCATGGCCGCCGCCCTCCTTGAAAGACTCAATCCCAATCTGGATCCGCAGGAACAGCGCCATATCTGGGCGCGCCTGCGCACCGAGATCACCACCGGCTGGCAGACCGAGGAGCATCCGCGGCAGCGACTGACAGTCGCCGACGAGCGCGAGTACGCGATGTTCCACTTCGCCGAGGTGCTGTACCGGATCGTGCCGACGTTCTACGAGGAAATCGGCACCGCGCTTGGCAACCTGTACGGCGTCGATCTGTCGGCCGTGGATCCACCAACGGTGCTGCGGTTCGGCAGCTGGGTGGGGGCGGACATGGAAGGCGCGCCCGATGTGCATGCCAAGACGATTCGCGAGACCCTGGCCCGCCAGCAGCAGGTCATCGTCAAGGAATACCACGCGGAGTGCGTGCAGCTCTCGCAGCTGCTCTCCCAGAGCGCGAGCCGCGTGCCGATTTCCGCGGAACTGCGCCGCCGCATCGATGAATACGAAATGCTGCTGCCGGGCGCCCGCTCGGTGGCGCCAGCGCGGCATGACCAGATGCCTTACCGCGTGTTCTTCGCGCAGATCGGCGAACGGCTGCGCCGTACCCACGAAGGGCAGTCGAACCGGTACGAGCGCGTCGAACAGTTCCGCGCC
>JBDSGY010000462.1:0-15651 GCA_039918755.1 Steroidobacteraceae bacterium | reverse complement strand
GCTGGCGGACGCGCTCATCGGCCTGCTGTGCCTGGCCTTGCTGTCTGGGATGGGATCGATCCGGGGGCAGAAGTCCGCCGCCTTGGCAGACCGGTCGTGACCCGCGCGGGGTGCCTGGCCTAAGATGAAACGTCCGCGCGTCGCCGGGCTGGCCTGAGGAAATTTCCATGTTTCGCATCCGGATTTGCGCAGCAATAGCCACGCTCCTTGCAACCGGTTCTGCTGCGATGGCGGCGTCCCCCGTTGCTGAACTCGAGGCAAAGGCGGCGCGCTTTGCGCCCGTGGACGTGCGGGTGGACCTGTCCGGATTGCCGGACAGCGAGCGGCAGGCGCTGGTACGCATCATCCACGCCGCGCGGATTCTCGACGGCGTGTACATGCAGCAGATTTCCCCGCTCAACACCTCGACCCTGCTGCAGCTGCTGAACGATGGCAGCGCACTCGGCAAGGCGCGGCTTGCGAATTTCCTGATCGAGAAGGGGCCGTGGTTCTCGCTCGACAACAACGTGGCCTTCGTTCCTGGCGTGGGCAGCAAGCCGCCGCAGGCCAACTTCTATCCTGCCGACGCCACGCGCGAGGAAGTGGATGCCTGGATCAATGCATTGCCCAAGGCCGAGAAGGACGCTGCGACCGGGTTCTTCACGACCATCCGCCGCAATGCACAGGGCAGGCTGCTGGCGGTGCCTTATTCATTGGAGTACCAGGGAGAGCTGGTGCAGGTTGCGCGCCTGCTGCGCGAGGCCGCCGCCCTCACCCGGCAACCCTCGCTCAAGGCGTTCCTGGAAAAGCGGGCGGCGGCGTTCATCAGCAACGACTACTACGACAGCGATGTCGCGTGGATGGAGCTGGATGCCTCCATCGAACCCACCATCGGACCTTACGAGGTCTACGAGGACGAATGGTTCAACTACAAGGCATCGTTCGAGGCGTTCATCACGCTGACGGATGCGACGGAGACGAAGAAGCTGGTTGGCTTCAGCGGCCAGCTGCAGGACCTGGAAGACCACCTTCCCATCGACGCGCGTTACCGCAGCAAGAAGCTGGGCGGGCTCTCCCCCATCCGCGTGGTCAACGTGGTGTTCAATGCGGGTGACGCCAACCACGCGGTGCAGACTGCAGCGTTCAACCTTCCCAATGACGAACGCGTCGTGGCGCAGAAGGGCTCGAAACGCACGCTGCTGAAGAACATCCAGCAGGCGAAGTTCGACCGCGTGCTGGCCCCCATTGGTGCCATTGCGCTGACACCCGCCGACAGCAGGCTGGTCGCCTTTGACCCGTTCTTCACGCACATCCTGATGCACGAGCTGATGCACGGCCTCGGTCCGCAGGCGATCACTGTCAGCGGGCGCGACACCACCGTGCGGCAGGAACTGAAGGAAGTGGGCGGCACGCTGGAAGAAGCCAAGGCCGATGTAGCCGGCTTGTGGGCCCTGCAATACCTGATGGACAAGGGTTTCCTGGACAAGAAGCAGGAGCAGTCGACGTACGTGACCTTCCTGGCATCCACATTCCGCACACTGCGCTTCGGGCTCGGTGACGCGCACGCGAAGGGCATGGCGCTGCAGGTGAACAACCTGCTGGATCACGGCGCGATCGCGATCGACAAGGAAGGCCGCTTCTCGCTCGATATTCCGAAGGCAAAAGTGGCCGTGACCGATCTGACCCGGCAGATCATGACGCTGCAGGCGCAGGGCGATTACGCGGGTGTGAAATCACTGCTCGGACGGATGGTTGTCATCCGCCCGGAAGTGCAGCGTGCGCTGGATCGCCTGAACTCCGTGCCGGTGGACATTGCTCCACGCTTCGTGACAGCCGGAGAATTGCTGACGGACGTCAGCCGGTAACCAGCTCCAGCTCGACGCCATCCACATCGCGCAGGATCAGTCCCTGCGCCGTGTCGCTGACTACCTTGCCGCCAAGCTTCACGATGCCCGCCGCCGTGGCCGCGTGATCGAAAGGCTGCACGCGTATTCCGTAGCGCACGATGAGCTTGTGCTCGTTGCCGTACTGGTACGCCGTGTCTTCGAGCAGCAGGCGTGAGCCATTCCTGAAGGAAAAAGTGACGCGGTTGCCCTTGCGGCTGCTTTCCTTGCCGTAGAGGATCCGGTAGTAAGTCACCGCGCGTTTCAGGTCGCTGACATGCAGCAATGCATAGTCCACGCGCTGGGGTGTGACCAGACCCTGCCCGCCGGGCACGAGATCCGATGGCACGGCGGCCGTAACCAGTGTGTCCGGCGATGGCAGGAACTGCACTTCGGTTCCGTCCGGATCCTGGAAAACGCCGCCAAAACCGCTGGAGCCCGGAAACTCGCCGAAGCCGCTGGCGCGAAACTGATCTTTCATGGCCGCGAAGATCGCGTCGCTGTCACGCCGCCATTCCACCACGGAAGTGCAGAAGTGTCCGATGTAGGTGCCACGTCCACGCGATGCGCCAATCGCGAGATAACCGACCGCGCGATTTTCGGGCAGCGGACCCAGCAGCACGAAATAGCGCTGCGCGCCCTGGAAAGGCTGTGCGTGCAATGTGGTCCTGAAGAGACCCATGTAGAAGCGCGCGGATTTCTCGGCATCCGGGACCATCACATCCAGATGATCCAGACCGGGCGTGTTCAGCGGCAACAATCGCGTTTGCGCGAGGGCCATCGGCGAAAGCGGCAGGCCCGCAACAGCCAGCATTCCTACCAGTTCGCGGCGCGTCAGGGACATGGAAACCTACCTCGCGTTTGCATCAGGACTTCGACTGCGCCAGATACTGTTCCACATGCTTGCGTGTGCGCAAGCGCAGCGCATGACACGCCAGCGGGAAACTACGGCGCGGAAGAAGCTTTCGATGCGGGCGGTGCGGCACTCGTCAGTGCATGCAGCTCCACCAGGTCGGCGGCAAGGTCGGTCTGCTTGTAGCCCGAAACGGCGAGCAACGCTTCGAACGAGGCAGGGAGCTGGTCAGGCGCAAGGCCTGCGGCCTGCGCAAAATCCCTGAGCCCTTCGGGCGACGTGAGACTGCGCACGACCTGCAATAGTCCTGCGTTCCGGCCGCCGGATGTAAACACCATGATGCTGTTGCCGGTGGGGCCGGGAAAGCGGGCGACCAGCGCATAGTCCTTGTGATGCGCGCCCAGATCTCCTTCGGGCAGATAGGTCTGCCCCGACTTCGCGTCGGTGATGCCGGAAGTCGCGGCGTCGAACCGGAAGCGCGATTGCAGGTGGTAATCGCTGGCCAGCGGGCCGAGCCGGTTGATCGGCCCGGCATAGATGATGTCGAAATTGCGGATGTCGTCGGCCTGCAGTTCATCGCGCAGGCGCACCTCGATCTGCCGGCCCGGGCTGTTCACGACCTGCAGGATCTGCACCATGCCTACCGCTGTGCTTTTCTGGATCAGCGTCGAGTAGCGCAGGCCCCGGTCCGCCGCAAGCGACGGGTTGCTCGCCAGGAATGCACGCAGGTCGTCGCTTGAATTGATCTTCGAGTCGCGCACGGATTGCGTGCGCCCGGTCTTCGGATCCGTCTGCGTGTACATGAACAGGTCGCCGAGCACGAACATCAGCGCTCGCTGGCTGCTTGCGATGGGCTCCCACAACGGGTGGCGCCGCACCTGTTCGTGGGCAGGATTCGGCACCGTCCGGGCCTGCCAGTAATGGATGTTTGCAGCGACGGACACGGCCAGCAGCGCGAGGGCAATGCCTGCCAGCCACTTCGCCCGTGCGGTCCGTGCGAGGTCCGGCGTCGTGCCTGCCGGGGCTGCGGGCGATGGCGGATCGAAGGGTGCAGGTGCGGGTTCTGGGGTTTCAAGGCGCGCGCGGGGCATCACGGTCAGCCGGTAAGCCCCCTTCGGGATATCGAAGATCAGCGGATCGAGCTTGCCCGGCCCAGCATAATGTTCGACCAGCTTCTGCCGCAGGCTGCGCATTGCCACGCGCACCACCGAATCGTCGGCACCATTGAAGCGCGCGTCCCGGCCGAACACGTCGATGGCGATTTCCACTTCTCTGGGGCCGTCACCGCCATCCAGGGAGCGTTGACCAATGTAGGCAAGCAGGCGACGGTTGGTCGCAGATTTGGACAGCGCTTCGCCAGCCAGCACGCTATCCAGTTGGGCCCGAACAAGTTCTGGAGCAGTTTCGCTCATGGATGAAATGGCGTTGGTGAAGCGGCGGTGTTCGCCACGGCCCCCCACAGCGATCGAATGGCCGCCAGTATAGCGATGCGACTTGTGCTGTCCACACGCTCCACAGCGCCTCCAGCGCATGTTTGCAGACGTTGCTAACCTTTGGCGTGGCAGATCTAACTGTTTGTCACTGGTCAGCACGAGCCCGGACCGTCAGTCTTGGGCACATAGAACGGGGGCAGGGGACAAGCAGTGCGCCAAGTTGCCGGAATTGCCATGGTTGCCAGTGCAGGCTTGCTGCTGGCCGCTGTGCAGCCCGCGCGGTCCGCGGTGCCCGCCGCCACGCTGCTCAAGCAGTCGCAGGCGACCAGATAGAATTTTGTGAGGTTCGATTCCTAGACAGTTCGCAGCGCGTGCACTGCCGGGGGCGCTATCCTTCCCCGGAGTAGCTCTCCCGGCGGTGCACGCCACAAACGCTCAGCGCTTCCCGAAGAAAAACACTGGAGTTTCGAAAAATGCATACCCGCCATACCAAGATCGTTGCGGCGTTGTTGATGTACGCGTTCGCGGCAGTCGCCGGCGCACAGTCGGCCCTGCAACTCGCGGTCTATACGGGCCGCGGCGTCACCGGCTATGACGTCAACTCGACGATGATCTCCGGCGAGAAGGACATGGTGCTGATCGATGCGCAGTTCTCGCTCAGCGACGCGCATCGCCTGGCGGCAACGATCCTCGAATCGAAGAAGAACCTCACCACCATCTACATTACGCACCCGCATCCGGACCACATGTTCGGACTCGCGGTGCTGAAACAGGCATTCCCGCAGGCAAGGATTCTGGCGCTGCCGCAGACCGCTGCCGCCATCAAGACAGCCTGGCCCGGTCGGCAGAAGTTCTGGTTTCCCACCTATGGCAACAACATTCCGGGCCCTGAGCCGGTGCTGCCTGAAGAATTGACCACGCCATATCTGACACTGGAAGGCCAGCAATTTCCTGTCACCGGACCCGTGGGCGGCAGCGATGGTCCAGGGAACAGCTTCGTCTACATTCCCTCGCTCAAGGCGGTGGTGACCGGCGACATCGTTTTCGATCACGCCTACTTCGGTGTGCAGCGTGACAAGGCCCGCGAGGAATGGAACAAGAGCCTTGATCAGATCCTCGCGCTCAAGCCGGAAGTGATCGTGCCCGGGCACGAAGGGCCCGGCGCCACGCGCAATCCTGCCTCGATTGCGTTCATGCGCAAGTACGTCGCGGAGTGGGACGCCAACGTCAGCAAATCCAAGGACGCGGCCGAAATGCGCAAGCGTGTACTCAGGAAGTATCCGGGCCTGGGCATGGAGTTCACGCTGGATTCGCGCGTTGCCACGTATTTCCCGGCCGCATCTGCAACGCCCGCTCCAGCCCCCGCGCCAGCCTGGTAACGCACCCCGGGGGCCGGCCGCGCGCCGGCCCCGACTACACGCTGAAGATGCTGCGGGCGTTATGTAGAGCCACATCGATGAGGCGGGATTCACCCAAACGGCGGCAAATATTGAGATCATCCGCAGATTGAGGTCACGCTTAATCTGCAGCAATGAAAGTCGCCTTTCCCTACATCGCCCAGACGCATCAGATTCCGCACAGTCTGCCGGTCGCCGCCGAACTTTCGATGCAGAGACCCGACTGGAAAGTACATGTGGTGTGCTCCAGCGACGACCAGGAGCGCGTCGTCCGCCGGCTGATTGCCCTGTATCCGCAGGCCCGGCTGCAGCTCGATCGTTTTAAAATCGGGCCACTTACGCGGCTGCACCAACGCCTGGTGCGCGCCAGCATTCCCGCAAAGACGCTGACATTGATCGGAAATCGCCGGTACTTCCGATCCTGCGACGCCGTGGTGGTGCCCGAGCGCACCTCGTTGATCCTTCGCCGCCTGCGCCTGCCTGCACTGCGGATGATCTGGACCAATCACGGCGCTCCGGGCAGGGCCGTCACCTATGCCCGCGACCTCATCCAGTTCGACTTCCTGCTGCTGGCCGGCGAGCGGCAGGCCGCCCGGATGCGCGAGCAGGGCACTTTGCGCGCGGGTCATTACCACACAGGCACGTACGCGAAATTCGACCTGATCAACCGCATCGACGCGCGTCGCCAGCGACTGTTCAGCAATGACCGCCCGACCGTCCTTTACAACCCCCATTTCGAGCCGGCGCTGTCGTCCTGGCCGCGGGATGGCTTCAAGGTGCTTGATCACTTTGCCGCGTCGAGCGACTGGAACCTGATCTTCGCGCCGCATGTCCGGCTGTTTGATCGACACGATCCGGCAACGCTGGCCAGGCTGGAGAAGTACCGTTCGGTATCGCACATGCGCATCGATACGGGCAGCGATGCTTCGATCGACATGACCTATACGCACGGGGCGGATGTTTACCTCGGCGACGTGTCGAGCCAGATCTGCGAATTCATGGTGCGGCCACGGCCCTGCGTGTTCATCGACAGCCACCGGACTGCCTGGCAGAACAATCCGGACTACCTGTTCTGGGAACTGGGTCAGGTGATCAATGGCGTGGACACGCTGGAAGCCGCGCTCAAGGATGCCGTCGCAAACCATGGGCAGTGGGCCGCGCGGCAACGGGAGTTTTTCCGCGCCACGTTCGATGCCGAACCCGAGACACTCGGTCATTCAGCGGCCGCAGGCGCCAATGCAATTGCCATGTTTCTTGAAGGCGGTCGTTAACGGCGCAGCGGAAAGTTCGCCGGCCACAGGCCCATGGACATTGCAATCGCGGCCGAGACGAAGATTTGCCCTTTCCCCACTGCGCGGGCGAGGATGCGGCCGTAGTACTGCCCAACTTGGCCGACCTGAAGGATCCAGCTGATGAGCACTCTGCCTGCAACGACTGATGACCGGATCGTCTGGGACACGTGGTTGTCGATCTTCCGTTTTCCCGTGGTTTCCGTGGCGGATGAAGTCGGTACATTTGCCGCGATATCGGAGCAATCGAAAACCACCGAAGCCCTCGCCGCAGACATCAAGGTGGATGCCCGTGCGCTGCTGATCCATTTGGGACTGCTTGCGGCCATGGGGTTCGTCGAGCGCAGGGACGGCCGCTGGCATGCCACCGCCGCCACCCGTACCTGGATGCATCCGGAGGCTGCCGGCTATGCCGGCCCGCTTATCCACCGTTTCAAGCAGCACCAGCCATTTCATGCGCAGTTGTTGCAGACGCTGCGCACCGGCGGCCGTGCCGATGGCTATACCACCGCGTCCAATGAGTGGGAACGGGGCGAGATGGCGCCGGAACTGGCGAAGTTCATCACGGTCTTCATGAATGCCCACAGTCTTGCTTCATCCAGGGCTGTGGCGATGCAGCCACTGTTTGCGGGCGTGCATTCGGTGCTGGATGTCGGCGGCGGCTCGGCGATCTTCTCGATCGAGCTCACACGGGCCTGGCCGCAGCTTCGCGCCACCGTGCTCGAAATCGCAGCCATTTGCACCGAGGCCGACGGCTTCATCACGGCCGCCGGTGCCGCGCAGGTGGTGAAGACACTGCCGATGAACATGTTCACGCAGCACTGGCCGCAGGGCCACGACGTGCACTTCTTCTCCAACATCTTTCACGACTGGTCGGACGAGACTTGCCGGCTGCTGGCACGCAAGTCATTCGCGGCGCTGCCGGCGGGCGGGTGCATCGCTCTGCATGAGATCCTGATGGATGATGACGGCTGCGGGCCCGCGCCTGCCGCTGCCTTTTCGCTGCTGATGCTGATGGGGACCAAAGGCAGGCAGTACAGCCTGCCGGAACTGCGCGCCTTTCTCGAGGCGGCAGGCTTCGTCGATGTCGAAGCTGCGCAGACTGGCGGCGGCTATTACTCGCTGGTCACTGCGCGCAAGGCCTGAGTTTCGAGCGCGTCGTGTTTCTGGTACTCGCCGCCGGCAAAAGATTCCTGCCGTGGCAGTGGACAATGAGTTGTTAAAACAACACCATCCCGACGGTTGTGACTACAATTGATGTCGATTGACAGTGCAATTGATCAGAACTGTCAACGCCACCAGTCCGGTCAACGCTGGCGGCGACAAACGGCTGCGTGATTCAAAGGGAATCGCTGCCGGCGGTCGGTTGAAGCAGAACAGCTAATCAAAGGGGAAATTGAAGTGTCCAAGCCATCCACGGGCCGCAGGCCCGATCTCGTTCGTCTTGCCGTTACCCTCGCCATCGGATCCACCCTGTGGGCAGGATCTGCCTCTGCGGCCGCACCGGCCACTGAAGAACTGGACGAGGTACAGGTTACCGGTTCGCGCATCAAGCGCGCTAATGACTTCGATACCGCGAATCCCACCACGGTGGTGGATGCGGACTACATGAAGAATCTGGGAATCGTGAACGTCGGCGACGCGGTGAAGGCACTTCCGGCCAACATCTCGAACAACACGCCTTCGACCACCGGCAATGCCAACTTCTTCACCGGTTCGACCATCGCCAACCTGCGTGGCCTGAACCCGTTCTTTGGCAGCCGCACGCTGACTCTGATCAACGGGCGCCGGCACGTGCCGACAAACCAGGGCGACGGTGTCGACCTGAATTTCATTCCGAGCATCATGATCGACCGCCTCGACGTCGTGACGGGTGGTGCATCGGCTGCATACGGCTCTGGCGCTATTTCCGGCGTCAACAACATCTACCTCAACCACACGCTCGACGGTTTCAAGGTGGATGCCGACTTCGCGCGTTCGGCGCGTCATGACGGCCAGGACCGACATGTTGCTGCAGCGTTTGGTTCGCCGTTCGCAGGCGACCGCGGTCATTTTACGTTCGCAGTCGAGAACCAGAGCAGTCACCCGCTGGGATGCAAGGACGTGCGCGACTGGTGCGCGCTGGATATCGGATTCGCCGGTAATCCTGCAGCCGGCTCGTTCAACACGACCACCAACAGGTTTACGGGGGCACCTACCAACATCCTGAAGTATGGCGTTCGCAGCCCGATCACTTCGGGTGGCCTGTGGTACCAGACATTCGGCGCACCGCCCACGCTGCAGGTCAATGACCTGGGAACCGCCAACGTGGCGTACAACCCCGGCACCGGCAATCAGAGCTTCTGGGCCAATACTTCTGGTGGCAACGGCCGCCGTCTCAGCCAATACACCAACCTGCGCGCGCCGGTGGATCGCACGGTGTATGCGGGCACGCTGTCTTTCAAGATCAGCGACACCCTGAATTTCACTGCCGACGCGAGCTACGGTGAGGTCGGTACGCTCAACCGCACCGGTGGCTTCGGCACCGACACCACGTTCGCCATCGGCAACATCGCGCCGGACAATGCCTATCTGGCGCTGAATCCCGCCTTGCAGACGGGATTTGCTTCGGCGCAGTTCTTCCCCGGCTCGCCCGCCTCACTCACCAAGGACTGGTCCAGCCAGGTGGATTCGTACACCAAGTTCGATACTCAGGTGTTCCGCACCTCGGCCGGCCTTGATGGACAGTTCGGCGAAAGCAGCTGGACCTGGGATGCGTACTGGCAGTACGGCCAGACCGAGCGCTCGCAGCTGGTCAACGACAACAAGCACAGCGACGCCAATGCGTTCGCCATCGACGCCGTGTTCGACAGCCGGGATGCGGCTCTGCCGGTCAACGCGCGTCGCATCGAGTGCCGCGTGACGCAGCAGATCCGCACTGGTGCGGCTGGCGCGCCGGCAGTGGGTTCGCGGCTGTACAACGTGGCGCAGGGCTGCGTTCCGATCAATGCGTTCGGCACCCAGCCCATCGATGCAGCGGCCCGCAACTACTCGTTCGGATATCTGCTCGAGACGCTGAAATACAAGCAGCAGGTGTTTGCGTTCAACACGACGGGTGATCTGTTCGAGGGTTTCGGCGCCGGCACCATCAAGGGTGCGACCGGCTTTGAGTACCGGACCGAGAAGGGCAAGAACATCGGCTCGCAGAATGATGCAGCAGGCAACCCGGTTCCAAGCTATGTCCGCAACGACTATCTGATCCAGTACGGCGAATCGTTCTCGGGCAACGTCGATGTGCTTGAGGCCTATGTCGAGACCAACCTGCCACTGTTGAAGGATGCGCCGTTTGCGCGCCGCCTGGACCTCGACGTCTCCGGCCGCTGGTCGCAGTACAAGAACGAGGGCAAGGCGGGTACCACGGGCGAGAAGCGCACGCACGACATGACCACTTGGAAGGTATCCGGCATCTGGGATCCGGTGGAGTGGTTGCGTGTGCGTGGCAGCCAGTCGCGTGACAGCCGCGCGGCGAATTTCCGCGAGCTGTACTACGGCCAGAAGATCTCCGCGGGCGGCCTGTTTGGCTTCTGCACGCCAGGTACCGCAGCGCCGGGATCTCCGCGCGATGCGTGCAACTGGAGTCTGGAAGGCAACGTCGACCTGAAGCCCGAAAAGGCAGACACAACGACCATCGGCCTGGTGTTCCAGCCGCGCGACCTGCTGCCGGGCTTCGAGTTTGCTGCGGACTACTTCCGCATCAAGATCTCCGACGGCATCCAGCAGGCGAACATCGGTCGTGTGCAGAACGGCTGCCAGATCTCGCATATCCAGGAGTACTGCAACCTGATCACGCCGGATGCGGGCGCCTTGCCCACTCCGGGCACCACGGGTAACTACAACTACAACCCGGCAACGGGCGCAGGTATCAACACCATCCGCGCGCTGGCGTTCAATGGCAGCGGCTACATCTATCGCGGTGTCGACTTCACCGGCAACTACCTGCTGGACATGAGCGGGGCGGGCAAGCTGAATTTCCGCCTGCTGGCCACGCGCATGCTGGAACAGAGCCTGCAGCTGGTCCCGGGTCAGCCATTCGTGGATGTTGTGGGTCAGACGGGCAATGCCAACAGCTTCCTGTCCGACTTCCAATCGACGGCGAAGTGGCTGGGCAACCTGACTGCGACCTGGTCGCAGGGTCCGTTCACCTCCACGGTGTCGGCGCGGTACATCGGCAAGGGCAAGCGTGACTACCTGGGCGTTACGCCTGCGGATGACAATTACGCGACGGCTCCCGCCAACTACGTGCGCTATGACGTCAACGACGTGGGTTCGTACACGGTGTTCGGTCTGAACGCGAGCTACAAGATCGACACGAAGTTTGCCGATAACTTCGAGGTCTGGGCTGACGTGACCAACCTGCTGGACCGCGACCCACCGCTCGTGGGTGGTGGCACGGGTGGCACCAATCCGACGTTCTACGACGCGATTGGCCGGTTCTACCGGGTGGGTTTCCGCTCCAAGTTCTGATCGAAGGGATGGAATGAAAGGCGGCGGGCAATTGCCCGCCGCTTTTTTTTGGCGTGGCCAACGTCCACGGCTTCATCCAGATGGATACACAGTGTGCCTACATCTTGGCCGACTGCGCCGCCAGTTCCTCCAGATCCAGGTCGCGCTCCAGTTCGTGCAGGATGGCGTCTTCGATCTGGCCCGCGCGGTGCAGGCGCAGCAATTCCGCACGTCCGGCCGCCACCGCGGTCAGCACCAGGTCGAAATGGGCCTGCAGGCGGGGGTTGTGCTCCGCTTCGTTGCCCGCATAGTTCACTGTGATGGTGGCGATGCGGCGATAGCGCTCGAGCAGTTGCGGATGGATCAGCGTGCCGTCCTGCGCATAGGCGTGCTGTTCCACGACGCGCAGCTGTGCCTGGGTCATCGCCACTTCGGCCTGCGATCGCGTGAGCGGTGCGCTGTGACTGTCGGCCCCGCCGACCCGCGCCCAGCGGATCACGGCGCCAAGGGTCATGCCCTGAACGAGCACTGTGCCCAGGATCACGGTGAATGCGGCAACCAGAATGAAATCGCGACCGGGCATCGTCGCCGGCACGCTCAGGGCGACCGCCAGCGTCACGACACCACGCATGCCCGCCCAGCTCAGAATCACTGCTGCCCGGCCTCCGAGCGGCTGGAATCGCTTCCATCCCAGCGCGCGCTGCAGGGCAATGACGAGTTCGCCGCCATACACCCAGGCAAAGCGCGCCAGCGTGAGCGCCAGCAGGATCAGCAGCACCGGCTCGAGCATCTGCTCCAGCACAATGCCGAACCCGCCGACGCGATCGATGACATCACGCAGCGACGAACCGATAAGCATGAATACCGAGGCTTCGAGCAGGAAGACCAGCACAGCCCAGAATGACGCGCCGCGCATGCGCACCGACGCCGACAGCGTTACATGCTGGTACCAGCCGCAGATCAATCCGGTTGTCACCGTGGCGATGACACCCGATACATGCAGCTTTTCCGCCGCCACATAGGAAGCCCAGCAGATCAGCACCGACGTCGCGATCATCAGGTACTCATCCTGCAGGCGTCGCACCACCAGGAGCCAGATCGCGCCGATGACCGCGCCAGCTAGGGCGCCTCCCAGCGCGAGTACGATGAAACTGCCGAGTGCGGCGCCCGCGCTGAAGGTTCCGGTGACCGCTGCCGCGACGGCAAAGCGGAACAGCACGAGGCCCGTCGCGTCATTCAGCAGGCTCTCGCCTTCGAGCAGGATCGACAGCCGGTGCGGCAGCTTGACCCTCTGCAGCACGGCCCGTGCCGAGATCGCATCCGGTGGTGACACAACCGCGCCGAGCGCCGCGCACGCGGCCCAGGGGAGGGCAGGCACCAATGCGTGCGCTACCACCGCCACCACCACCGTGGTGAACAGCACTGCGCCGATGGCCAGCGACAGGATGCCGATGAGATGGCGACGAAGGTGGGCCAGCGGAATGAACCAGGCGCCATCCATCAGCAACGGCGGCAGGAAGATCACCAGTACCAGCTCCGGGTCCAGTGAAATGACGGGGAGGCCGGGTATGAATGCCAGCGCTGCGCCACCCGCAATCAGCGCAACCGCCGGTGGAAGACTGAGGCGGCGGGCCACGTAGTGCAGGGCAATGGTCGCGAACAGCATCGCGATGACCAGTTCGAACAGGTGCATGCGGCGAGATTAGCAGGCGGCGGTGATTTGCTCAGCCCTGACCCGCCTGGATGCGACGGATGGCCTCCATCGTATCGGCTTCGTCTGCGCGCTTGTCGATGCGGAAGCGCTTGACGCGCGCCAGCCGCAGCGCGATTCCACCTGCATAGCGCGTGCTGGTCTGCAGATCGCTGAACGCGATCTCCACCACCAGTTCCGTGCGCACGTACACCGTCAGGCTGTCGCGGCGAATCTCGCGGGCCAGGAGTTCGCGTGTCTGCCACGCCAGCATTGCGTCGGTAAGGCCCTTGAACGTCTTCCCCAGCATCACGTATTCGCCTGTCGCGGTGTCCAATGCGCCAAGATGCAGGTTCGACAGCAGTCCTTCGCGACGGCCATTGCCCCACTCGGCAGCGAGGATCACCAGGTCCAGCGTATGCGAGCGCTTGATCTTGAACCACTGCGCCCCGCGATTGCCCGCCTCGTAGGTCGATGCAAGCGATTTGGCCATCACGCCTTCGTGGCCCGCGGCCAGCGCCGCCTCATAAAACGCAGTCGCCTGTGCTTCGTCCGCCGTGACCAGCTGCGGCATCCTCTGTGAGTCGGGCACGGCGCGTGCCAGCGCCGCCATGCGCTCGCTCAACGGCCGTTCGGTCAGCACTTCCCCATCCAGCAGCAGGCAGTCGAAGAAATACGCGCGCATCGGCAGCTTCTCGAGCATTGCCTGGACGTTGAGGCTGCGCCCAAAACGTCGCATGGTGATCTGGAACGGATGGGGGCGCCCGTCGCTGGCGTACGCCAGCGCTTCCCCGTCGAGGATCAGCGTCGCCGCGGGCAACTCGCGCACGGCAGCCAGGACCTCTGGAATCGCCGCTCCTATTTCATTGAGTGCACGCGTATAGATGCGCACTTCCGTGCCCTGCTTGTGCACCTGGATGCGGCCACCGTCCATCTTCCAGTCGAACTGCACCGGCCCCGCGAGCGTACGCAGCGCCTCGGCCGTGTCCTGTGCCGTCTGTGCAAGCATCGGTACAACCGGATGAAAGACCTGCAGTTGAAACTGCTGCAGGCCTGCGGCGCCCGCAGTCAGCGCCACCGCTGCAAGGCGGCCCAGCTCCGGGCCGTACATCAGTGCCCGGCGGATGAGTGCGGGTGGCAGCTTCGCCGCAGCGGCAATGGCCTCCGTCATGACACCGTCAAGTGCACCCTGGCGCAGCTCCCCTGCGAGGAGGCGCAGCAGGAAGTCCTGTTCCGGCGCAGTCGCAGCGCTGAACAATGCCGCCAGCAGCTCGGCGCGCCGCGCAGTGGAGCCAGCCCCCGCGCTGGCGCTGACGGCCTGGATGGCTGCGTCCACTGAGCCGATCCCGAGTGTCGGTACAGCCGCGGGTTTTTCGTCCGCCACGGCATGCAGTGTGCGGTGGCCAATGCCGATACGCCCCTGTGGCAGCGATCCGGACAGATAGTGCACGGCGGTTTCAACCTCGCCTTGGGGAATGGACGCCAGGCATTGGGCCAGGGCTCGTATCTTCGCCAGCCGGGAGGCACTTCCGGCGACGAGTGCCGAAGTGGTTGCCAGCAGTTCCAGGGAGGCCATCCGGTCATCCTCCCAGCAGTGCCAGCATCTGCAGTGCATTCGCAGCAGCGCCACTGCTGGCGGTGTTGTCGAACACGCACCACGCCAGCGTCCTGCGTGGCAGTGCCTGCAATGCCTGCGCCCAGTGTTTCAGTCGGGCTGGTTCATACACCGACCAGTACTTGCGCGGCGAACCGTGCAGGCGGTAGTAGGCAGTGCCGGGCCAGCCGCCGGGCACTGCGGCGGCAGGCACTATTGCCGGATCCGCGGCGACGCGGCCCACGCGATGCCGCACCAGCAAAGCGTCTGCTGGCGGGTCGAACCAGGTCGCATGACGCGGCTCGCAGACTACGGGTCCCTCGTGACGCTCGCGCAGCAGCGTGAAGAAGGCGTGTGCAACGCGCGATTCGAATACCAGCGAAGGCGGCAACTGCACCACCAGCGGCCCGAGGCGCCGGCCGAGTCCCGACAGGCCGGCGAAGTAGGCATCCAGCGGCCGACGCGCCGCGCGCAGGCGTCCATCGTGGGTAATCTCGCGCGGCAGTTTGACCGCAAAGCGGAAGGTTCTTGGTACCTGCTGCGCCCAGCGTGCGTACGTGCCGACTGCGTGGCTGCGATAGAATGAAGTATTGATCTCCGCGCCACGCAGCACCCGGGCGTAGCGCTGCAGATGCGTGCCTTCGCCAGCGAAACCCGCGGCGGATGTGCGGGGGATCGACCAGCCCGCCGTGGCGATGACGATCATGACGTTCTCTTCCGGCCCGACTTCGCCGCCCGCTGTGCCCCCGGCGGTATGCGGGCCTTGCCGTAACGTTTCTGGCAGTGCTCGCAGAAGAAGCTGCGTCGATCCGTTGTGCCGAGCCAGGCACGCACGAGCTTGCCGCCACATGTCGTGCAGATGCCCTTGTTGTGTACCAGCCAGTGCTTGCGCAGCACTCCGGCGCGGCGCCACTCCAGGAACTCGAAACTGTATTTTCGCGCCTGGTCGACGACGGCCCGCAGCCTGGCTGCAGGCAGCGCCGCTACCGTGGAGAGGGGATGCACCCGGACCCGGAAGAGCACCTCGTTCTTGATGATATTGCCGACGCCG
>JBDSGY010000461.1:0-3100 GCA_039918755.1 Steroidobacteraceae bacterium | reverse complement strand
AGGCACCTGCCCGCTCCCTGCCACCTCCCCCCGCTGGCATGTTCGCCGCGCCTGGTCGCAGCATCACGCATGTCGCCGGTGACGTGTATCGCGCCAACAACGGCGGCTGGTATGTCGGCATCCTGGTTACTCCAGATGGCATCGTGCTGGTCGACACGCTCAGCATGGAGTTCGCAACCTGGCTCAAGCAGCAACTTGCGCAACGCTTCCCCGGCAAGCCGGTGAAGTACGTGATCTACAGCCACAGTCACTGGGATCATGTGGAAGGCGGCGCCGTCTTCGCCGACACCGCGAAGTTCATCGCCCAGGAAGGCGTCCTGCGCAACATGGACGGCCGCTATCCCGCGCTGCCAGGCGACATCCTCGATCGCAACAACGACGGCTTTCTCGACGTGCCGGAGTTCGAGCAACCCTTCCTCGACCGCCTATGGTATTGCGGCGCGTTCGCCAGTTCGGTCACCAGCAAGGACAAGGACGGCGACGGCCGCGCCACCCCCGCTGAATTCTTTGCCGACATCGTGACGCCCGACATCGTGTACTCCGAGCGCATGACTCTGCGCTTCGGAGGCAAGACCATCCAGCTGGTCTTCCCGGGCCGCAACCACGCGAACGATGGCACCGCCGTGCTGTTCACCAATGAACGCGTGCTCTTCACCGTGGATTTCCCCGCGGATGCGCTGGTGCTCGGCACCATGCGTTCCCTGCCCAGTGCCTGCGGGCCGTTCGACGGCAACCCGATGGATGAATGGATTCGCTCGTATCGCAGCATCGAAGCGCTGGACTTCGACATGGCGGTCGGCGGGCACGGCGCCGCCACCTTCACGAAGAAAGACATCGCCGAGGGGCGCGAGTTCTTCGAGTACCTCAAGCGCGAAGTGCAGACCGCGATGAGCAAGGGACAGAGCCTGGACCAGATGCGCATGACGATCCTGCTCGCCCCGTACAAGGAGTGGCGCCACTACGATCAGCTGCGCATTCCCAACATCGAGGCGGCGTACTACAACCTGAAGATGTTCCGGTAAGCGGCAAAGATCGGCAGGTGAATATCGTGAAAATCGCTTTTTTTGTTGCGGGCGTGGTGCTGCTTTCAGGCTGCACCGTGACGCGCGGCGATTGCGAATTCATGCTCCCCACGGAGCGGGAGCGCTGTCTGCAGGCTAATGCGTCCAGTGAAAAGGCATTGCGTGAACGTGCCGCAGCCTTGCGCAAGGACCACAAGCCCTTCACTGTACAGAAGGACAGCACAGACCCATCCAGGATCGAGAGCCGTGCGCCCTGAAGTGATGACAGACCAGCCTGTCCAGCTCACTGCCGACCTTCGCGAGGCGCTGCGCAAGCTGCTGGCGGCAGCTAAGTTCCACGCCGATCGGGCCGGCGCCTATCCCGGCGCGCCATCGGAGCGGCTCCGCACACTCTGCGAAGGTCACATCAACGACGCGCTGGAGCGGATTCTCGACCTTCCCGGCTCAACGATCCGCGCCGAGGCCCTATTCACGATACTGCAGCGGGCCCTGAAACATGTCGACACCTTCAGCTCGCAGGAACGCGATCGCTTCTGCCTCTACCTGGAACAGATCATGAACATCCTGGGAATCGGGAACGCCACTGATCTGCTCGGCAAATGGCGCTATGGCAATGATGGTTGAGCGCGCCTTGTGTGGAATCTGTGCACTGCGGTGCGCGCCCGGCGATCGGGTCAGCATGGAACTGCTGCTGGCCGACGGCAGTGCGCAGCATCTGTTCGCGCACTGGCAATGCCTGCGAAATACCCTGCATGCGGACGTCGCAATGCAGGATGTCGACGCCTATCAGCACAACCTCGCGGCGCCCGAGCGATGAGGATCCGGATTGTCCGCGCGATCGCTGCCGCCCTCACGGAGCACCGCGCTCGAGCACTTCGAACCGGCGCGTAAGCCTGTTGCCCGCCGCGTCCACCACCGTCACGCTGTGGGCACCCGGTGCAAGATCCACCGGCAACTGGTGGGTGAGTTCTGTCCGGCCGACATAATCCTCATCCAGATGCCAGTACAGCACGGCGCCGGGTTCGCGATGCACGACCTCGAACACCGCGCGCCCCTTGCGGCCATCGAGATCGATGGGCACATAGATGCGGCCTTCCGGTCCCGGGTAGAGAAATTCCATCACGCTGCGCAGCGGCGCCGACGCCGCAGCGGAGCAGTCCGCGCGCCAGGGCGGCAGCGGTCGATAGTCGCTGTGCTGGCCACGGTAATAATGCTCGAGCGTGGGCGGCAGCACGAACCACGGCACATGCTGCATGCCGCTCACGCGTTCGCAGGCTGCATCCACCCTGAAACGGCGTGCCGCATCGAGATGCACCAGTTGATGGTAAGGACTCTGCCGGTCGAAATGGCTGCGCACGGGAACCTGGGTATCGCGTGCGGCACACAGGTCATTGACCAGATAGCCATCGTCAGCGCAGGCCTGCACTGTCTTCAGCGCGCCGAACGGCGTGACATACCAGGCGCTGCGCGGCAGCCGGTCGTGCAGCGCGAACAGCAGCGGTGCCGCGGCGACGCTGCCAGTCAGTCCGGGCACACCGACGCCATCCGCATTGCCCGCCCAGACACCGACGGTATAACGCGTGCTGCTGCCAACGGCCCAGGCATCGCGCAGGCCCCAGCTCGTTCCGGTCTTCCACGCAATCTGGCGGGCGCTGGCGAAGCTGCGCCAGTTGGCTTCTTCGGCGGGCCGCGCCACTTCCAGCAGCGCCTGCTGTGTGAGCCATGCAGCGCCGACACTCAGTGGCCGTGGCGCTGCCGCCCGTGCCGCCACGCCACGGCTGTTACGCAGCCACACGAGCGGCTGCTGCACGGCTCGCCCGCTGCCACCCTGTACGGCGCGAGCGCCGTCGGCGAGATTCGCGTACGCCCCGGCCACATCCCACAGCGTCGCCTCCGCACCACCGAGTATCAACGCCAGCCCGTAGTGATCCGGCGGCTGCGTCAGCGTGCTGAAGCCAAGCTTCTGCAGCAGATCGTGAAAACGTGGATAGCCGTAGTCGCGCAGCAGCCGCACTGCCGGCACATTCAGTGAATGCGCCAGCGCCTCGTCGGCCGCCACGGCGCCGCGATAGCTGCGG